>JAQGKH010000006.1 GCA_028290225.1 Devosia sp.
CGGTCGAGCAGGAGCCGATGGTATTCCGGCTGGATGGCGAGATCGTGGGCGGCACGCTGGTGATGATCCAGCGCTTGCCGCTGCGGCTGGGTGCCCTGGCGGTATGCAAATGGGCGCCCATGCTCAAACATGCCAATCGACCGGACGCGCCGGCGGTGCATGCGGGCATGGTTGAGGCATTGGTGGCGGAATATGCCGACAAGCGCGGCATGATGCTGTCGGTGCTGCCGCGCGCCTCCATCGAGCCGGTCAATGCCGGCTATGCGCAATTGCGGGCCCGCGGCTTCCAGCGGGGGTCGCAGCTGCTTTATCCCAATCGCTACCTCATCGATCTGCGCCTCCCGGACGCCGAGCAGCGCAAGAGCTTTGCGCAAAAATGGCGCTACCATCTCAACAAGTCCGAGAAGGCGGGCCTGCAGTTCGAACGGGCGGAGCCCGAACGGCTGGGCGAGTTCACCGCCCTTTACGAGGCCATGCTGGACCGCAAGAATTTTCCCGATCATTCCGCCTATGAAACGGTGCCGGCGCTCATGGCCACCGATATACCGGCGCTGCGCCCCGAGCTGTTTTTCGTGCGCCACGAGGGCGAGGTGATCGCCGGCGCCTTGATCTTCAAGGCGGGCAACCGGGCCGTTTATCTGTATGGCGCCACCGCCGACCGGGCGCTGCCGCTGCGCGCCGGCTATTTCATCCATTGGAACATCATCCGCTGGCTGCGCGACAATACCGAGGCGCGCTGGTACGATCTGGGCGGCACCGACGGCAATCACGGGCTGCATCAGTTCAAGAAGGGCATGGCGGGTGATCGGGGCGTGATCCGCCCGGTGCCGCCGGTGGCCAATTATGCCTCGCGCCCCCTGGCCTTCCTTCTGGGCAACGGTGCCTTCATGGCACGGGATGGTGCCAATGCCTTGCGGCGCTTCGTGGACGGCTTGTTCAACCCCGCTGCGCGCCCCGACCAGGCGCGCGATCCCCGGCAAGGCACCAGGCCATGAGTTTGGCGCGCCGGCTCGCCTCGCAATCCACGATCATTTTTGGGGCGCGCCTGTTTGGCGCCGGACTCGTTTTTGTCGTGCAGGCGCTGATTGCCCGGCTCTGGGGCGCGGCGCTGCTGGGCGAATATCTGCTGATCGTGGCGGCGGTCAATTTGATCAGCGTGGCGATGCCGCTCGGCTTCCAGACTGTGGGGGCCTATTTTGCGGCTGAATATCGGGCGAGGGCGCAGCGGCGGCAATTGCTGGTGTTCATGGTGTGGGCCTATGGCCATGTGCTGGGCACGCTGGCCTTGCTGCTCGTTGCGGGGTATCCGCTCCTCACTGCCATCGGGCAGAGCGAAAGCGTGCTGGCGCAGCACCTGGTTCCGGCGGTGCTGCTGGCCTTTGCAACGGCCATGTTCTACGTCAACGGTGCGTTGCTGGTGGGCCTCAAGCACCCGCTGGCCGGCTATGTGGTGGATTCGGTGTTCCGCCCGCTGATCGTGATGGGTGGCTTTCTCGTGACCACGAGCCTGGCGCCGCCGGCCCAGGCTTTCTCGGACATGCTGTGGTTGATCGGCGTCGGCTGTGCGCTGGTGTCCCTGGTGCATTTTGCCTATGTGGTGCGGATCTTTCGTGCTGTGGACGATGTCGCGCCGCCCCAGTCGCGCGAACTGGGACGCTGGTGGCGGTTTGCCGTGCCATGGGTGCTGATCGGGCTGGCGACCGACTTCTTCTTTGACATCGACCTGTTGTTGCTGAGCCACCTGCTGGAGCGTGAGGAACTGGCTATTTTTGGCGTGTGCACGCGCATTTTTGCCCTGGCCTCGTTCGGCGTCGGCGCGGTTTACGCCGTGAACTTGCCCGAGATTTTCGAAAGTCAGGCCAATGCGGATCGGCACACATTCCTGCGCAAGGTAGGCGAGGCCAATGCGGTCGCCAGCGGCTTGTCCGTGCTGTTGTTCGTGGTCATGGCAGTGGGGGCACCCTTTGGGCTCCTTCTGTTCGGGCCCAGCTTCACCGCCGGAGCGTTGCCACTGGCCGTTTTGTGCCTGTCGCTGGTGGTCCGCTCGGTGACGGGGCCGGCCTCGCTGGTGCTGTCAATCCATGACCGGCCTTATGCCAGCCTGCCAGCCTTGGGGCTGGGCATGCTAACGCTGGTGGCGGGCAACGCGCTGCTGGTGCCGCCATTCGGATTGATGGGGGCTTCGCTGGCGGCGCTGGTGGCCATCACGGCGTGGTCGGCGGGATTGTGGGTGACGGCGTTCAAGCTTGCCGGGCTCGATGTTTCGATCCTGCAGTGGTTCCGTGCCCGACGCGCAGCGCAACTGGCGGCGGGCTGAATCGGCGGTTCAGCGCGTCAAAGCCAGGCGCAGGGAGCGGCGCAGACGATTCCTGAGCCCGCCGGCCACGCCATGGTCATAGCCGGGAACGGTCTTGGTCAATGGCCGCTCGAACAGCAGGTAATCCTCGCCGAAGATGTGCTGCTCCAATACGGCGATCTGCTTGAAGCCCAGGCGGGCCATGATCGCAGCTGCCGGATCATTGCCGGCCTTGGTATAGGTGGCGATCTTGTGGAAGCGGCCATTGTCCCAGTGATCGATAAAGGCGCGCATGCCCTGAATGCCCAGCGCGCTGCGGCGCTTGTCGGGAAAGACATAGGACCAGTAAAGCCACAGCGTGCCCAGTTCCGGGCCGCTGATCATGAAGCCCGAGGGCTCACCCTTGAGCATGAAGATCATGACATGATGCGGATCGGCCTCGATCAGCGAAGCGAGGTAAGGCCTGGTCAGCCGCGCCGACTCATAGGCTTTGAACTCGTCGGAATAGAACGGCGAGGTGGCAATGGCTTCCTGCAGCCGTGCATGGACCAGCGCAATATCGCCATAACTGGCGGCACGGAAGATCGGCGGTTTGGCGGCGGCTGGGGTCACGGCGGCGGCTGGCGTTGATGCAAGGTCGCTCATGGGATCACCGGGCTTGATGGAGCAATGATAGCATCGGTTGGCGCGCCGCCTAAGCGCCCTTCCGTGCCGCGGTTAATGGACCGCAGCCTTGCCGATACGGGGGCCGGGCGATACAAGGACGAGAATGAAAAAAAAGGGAGAACGAGGGTGAGCCAGGAGCTCGTATTTCAGCCAGACGCAGCCGCGATCGCGCATACCCATGCAACCAGGCAACGCTATGAGCAGATGTATGCGCGCTCGGTCAGCGACCCCGACGGGTTCTGGGCCGACGAGGCTCGCCGCATCGACTGGATCAAGGCTCCAACGAGGATCAAGAACACGAGCTTTGCGTATCCGGATGTGTCGATAAAATGGTTCGAGGACGGGGTGCTGAACCTCGCCGCCAACTGCATCGACCGGCACCTGGTTGAGCGCGGCGACAAGGTGGCGATCATCTGGGAGCCCGACGATCCCAACGCCGAGGCCGAGCACATCACCTACCGGACATTGCACGAAAAGGTGTGCCGCTGCGCCAATGTGCTGCTGTCGCTGGGAGTCAGGAAGGGCGATCGCGTCACTATCTACCTCCCCATGATCCCGCAGGCCGCCTATGCCATGCTGGCCTGCGCCCGCATCGGGGCCGTGCATTCGGTGGTGTTCGGCGGCTTTTCGCCCGATGCACTGGCGGGACGGATCAATGACTGCGACAGCCGCATCGTCATCACGGCCGATGAAGGCCGGCGCGGCGGCAAGACGGTGCCGCTCAAGGCCAATGTCGACAAGGCGCTGGCGGATGCCCCGGGCGTCGACAAGGTGATGGTGGTGCGCAATACCGGCGCTGCCGTGTCGATGAAGGGCAGTCGCGACATCTGGTGGCATGAAGCCGCGGCAGGAGTGGAGCCGTTCCACGAGCCCGTTCCCATGGGCGCCTAGGATCCGCTGTTCATCCTTTACACGTCGGGCTCCACCGGCAAGCCCAAGGGCGTGCTCCACACCACGGGCGGCTATGCCGTGTGGGCCTCGATCACCCATCAATACGCCTTCGACTACAAGCCGGGCGAGGTTTACTGGTGCACCGCCGATATCGGCTGGGTGACGGGGCATAGCTACCTTGTCTACGGGCCGCTCGCCAATGGCGCGACGACGCTGATGTTCGAGGGCATTCCGAGCCATCCCAATCCCAGCCGGTTCTGGGAGGTGATCGACAAGCACAAGGTCAACATCTTTTACACAGCGCCGACCGCCATCCGGGCGCTGATGGGCGCCGGGACCGAATGGGTCGACAAAGCGGATCTCTCCTCGCTTCGCCTGATCGGCTCCGTGGGCGAGCCGATCAATCCCGAAGCCTGGATGTGGTACCACAAGCATGTCGGGCGCGAGCGTTGCGCCGTGATCGACACTTGGTGGCAGACGGAAACCGGGGGCATCATGATCACGCCGCTGCCGGGGGCCGTGGCGGCCAAGCCGGGATCGGCGACCCTGCCGTTCTTCGGGGTCCAGCCCGTGGTGCTGTCGCCCGAGGGGCGATTGCAGGAGGAAACCAAGGCGCAGGGCGTACTCGCCATCAAGGACAGCTGGCCCGGCCAGGCCCGCACCATCCATGGCGATCATGCGCGCTTCGTTTCCACCTATTTCGAGACGTACAAGGGCTATTACTTCACCGGCGATGGCTGCCGCCGCGACGAGGACGGTTATTACTGGATCACGGGGCGCGTCGACGATGTGCTCAACATTTCCGGGCACCGGCTGGGCACCGCCGAGATCGAAAGCGCGCTGGTGGCGCATCCCAAGGTTTCGGAAGCCGCTGTCGTGGGTTATCCGCACGACCTCAAGGGGCAGGGGATCTATTGCTATGTGACCCTGATGGACGGGGAAACCAGCGACGATGCGCTGCGGACCGAGTTGCGCAACTGGGTGCGCAAGGAAATCGGCCCCATCGCGACGCCGGACCTGATCCAGTGGGCGCCGGGCCTGCCCAAGACGCGCTCGGGCAAGATCATGCGCCGCATCCTGCGCAAAGTGGCCGAGAACGACTTCGGTTCGCTGGGCGACACCTCCACCCTGGCCGACCCCGCAGTGGTCGACGATCTGATCGCCAACCGGCAAAACCTTGGCGCTGGCTGAGGAAAGACGGGCGGAGACCCAAGCTCTCCGCCCGCAAGGAAGCGACCGGGGGCGCTGGGGGGTTGATTTCCAACGCCCCCCTTTGGTAGCCGGCCAAGTCTTGCAGCCCTGCCGGGGCAGCACTATCCTCATTTGTGAGGATGGTGCGGCCCGTAGGGGCGCTTTCAGCCATTGTTTTGGCGGCTTTGCCGGGTCTAGGTCAGGCCCGCATCGCCAACCACAGGCTTTTCTTGATCGTGTTGTTGTTTCGTTTCGCCGCCGCAGCGGTGCTTGCCGTCGGCTTGAGCTTGCCCGCTGCTGCTGCAACGCTGGAAGCCATGGCGGGGCAAATGATCGTCGTGGGCTTCCAGGGCAATGATGCCGAGGATGCTTCGGTGCTGGCCCTGCGCGAGGAACTGGCCGCGGGGCGCATCGGCGGCGTCATGTTTCTCAAGACCAATGTTGCGAGCCTCGGGGCCGTTGCCGAGATGAATCGCGCCTTCCGGGCCGCAGCACCCGACCTGCCGCCGTTTTTGACGCTGGACCAGGAGGGTGGCGCAGTGGAGCGGCTGACCCGGCAGGTCGGCTTTCGCGAAGTGCCCTCGGCCCGCGCCGTGGCCGCTCGCAATACGCCGGCGCAGGCCGAGGCGCTTTATGGGCGCATGGCGTCCTCGCTTGCCGAGCTTGGCTTTACGCTCAATTTCGGCCCCGTGGCCGATATGGACATCAACCCCAGCAATCCCATCATCGCCAAGTTCGGGCGCGCCTTTGCGGCCGATGCGGCCCGCGTCGCCGCTTACGACGAGGCCTTCATTGCCGGGCACCGCGCTGCCGGCCTGCTGACCGCGATCAAGCATTTCCCGGGCCATGGCTCCTCGAGCGCCGACAGCCATGAAGGCTTTGTGGATATCACCGACAGCTGGGACACGGGCGAGCTGGAGCCCTTCCGCGCCCTGATCGCGGCTGGCGACGCTGACATGATCATGGTCGGCCATCTCTACCACGCCAGCTATTCGGGGGGCGACACGCGCCTCCCCGCGTCACTGTCCCCCGATTGGATCGAGGGCGTGCTGCGGCGCGATCTGGGCTTTGATGGGGTGGTGATCAGCGACGATCTGGAGATGGGCGCGATTCGCCAGCATTTCGTCCTGGCCGACACCATCACCCGCGCCGTGCGCGCCGGGATGGACGTGCTGCTGTTTTCCAATACCGCCAAGTATCGCGGCGGGCTTGGGCGCGAAATTCTCGATATTCTGGTGGCCGAAGCCAAGGCAGACCCGGCTTTTGCCCGGCGAATCGAGCAAAGCTACAACCGCATTGTCCGCCTCAAGGCCCGGATCGGCCAGTGATGACGCATGCGCTTTCCTCCGGGCGTGCCGGCGGTTAAAGTGCGCCTCCCCTCAGGGGCAGAGGAGTCGTTAGCGCATGGCGGAAAGCCGCGAAACCAGACAGGTCCGGGCGATCTTCATTTCGGACGTTCACCTGGGCATGAAGCCGATCCGGGCCGGCCAACTCATCGACTTCCTGCGCACCCACGATGCCCAGACGATCTATCTGGTTGGCGACATCATCGATGGCTGGCGCCTGGCCAAGGGTTGGCACTGGCCCAGCGAATACAATGTGCTGGTGCAGGTGCTGCTGGACAAGGCGACCGCCGGCACCCGCGTCGTGTATCTGCCGGGCAACCACGACGAGTTCCTGCGGGAATATCTGGGGACCTATTTCGGCGAGGTGGAAATCGTCGACCGCACGGTGCACACCAGTGCATCGGGCAAGACTTATCTGGTGATCCATGGCGACCAGTTCGACGTCGTCGTGATGAATGCCAAATGGCTCGCCCATGTGGGGGACTGGGCTTACAATGCCGCCCTGCGCGTCAACATCGCGATCAATTGGGTGCGGCGAC
>JAQGKH010000019.1 GCA_028290225.1 Devosia sp.
TGATCCTGTTCGGCATTCCCGATGATGAGGCCGAAACCACGCATTGGGCGCTCGAAATTCCCAAGCTTGGCTCCCTGATCCTCACGCACAAGCTGGATGGCGAGATCAAGGGGCTCAAGGAATGGGCGCGCGAAGACCGGCCGCCGGCGCTGATCCCGTTTTTCACCTTCCGCGTCATGGTAGGCATCGGGTTCCTGATGCTGGGACTTGGGCTGTGGTCCTTGTGGTCGCGGTGGCGCGGCACGATCTTCACCAATCGCTGGCTGCATCGGGCGGCGCTGGTGATGGGACCGTCGGGCTATGTCGCAGTGCTGGCCGGATGGTACACCACCGAAGTCGGACGGCAGCCCTATACGATTTATGGCCTCGTGCGCACCGCCGACAGCTTGTCGCCGGTGGAGGCGCCTGCGGTGGGGACATCCCTTACCGCCTTTGTTGTCGTGTATTTCATCGTGTTCGGCGCGGGCGTGTTCTACCTGTTGCGGCTGATGCGACGGCCCCCGATCCTTGAAGAGGATCACGAACTCGACAAGGGCCCACATCGTGCCGCCGGCATCACCCCCGGCCCGGCGCAAGAAGAGCCCATCCGCACGGGAGGCGCCAGTGTCCATTGATCTGCCGACAATCTGGGCCGGGCTGATCGCCTTTTCCGTGCTCGCCTATGTGGTGCTGGACGGGTTCGATCTGGGGATCGGGATCCTGTTCCCGTTCTTTCCCGCGCGCAGCGACCGGGACATCATGACCAATTCCATCGCCCCGGTGTGGGACGGCAACGAAACCTGGCTGGTGCTGGGTGGCGGCGGGCTGATGGCAGTGTTTCCGGTGGTTTATGCCACGGTGCTGCCGGCGCTCTACATGCCCATCATCCTGATGCTGCTGGGGCTGATCTTTCGCGGGGTCGCTTTCGAGTTTCGCTGGCGCACCCATCGCGGCTCGGCCTGGTGGGACAAGGGGTTCTGGATCGGCTCCACGGTTGCCGGGTTCACGCAAGGCATTGCGCTTGGCGCCCTGGTGCAGGGGATCGAGATTTCCAACCGCTCCTATGTCGGGGGCTGGTGGGATTGGCTGTCGCCCTTTTCGGTGCTCTGCGGAGTCGCGGTGCTGGTGGGCTATGCCTTGCTAGGCGCCACTTGGCTCAATCTCAAAACTTCCAACGAACTGCAGGCGCATGCCCGGCGGGTGGCGATGTGGTCGGGAGCAATCATGCTGGGGCTGATCGGGATCGTGTCCTTGTGGAGTCCCTTTATCAACGATGTCTACTTCCAGCGCTGGTTTGGCTGGCCGACCATGCTGTTTTCAGGCGTCGTTCCACTGCTGCTGGCCGCTTGCGCCTTTGCCTTGTGGCATGGGCTGACCACCGACAAGCATTTGCAGCCGTTTCTCGCGGCACTGGGCCTGTTCGTGCTGAGCTTTGCCGGGGTCGGGATCAGCTTCTACCCCTATATCGTGCCGGGCAGCCTCACCATCGAGGAAGCGGCCGCGCCTGACAGCTCGCTGTTGTTCCTGCTGGTGGGCGCCGTGGTGCTGGTACCCATCATCCTGGCCTATACCGGCTATGCCTATTGGGTGTTCCGCGGCAAGATCGACCCGGAGGAGGGTTACCATTGACGGGCCCTCGATCTCGAGCCAGCCAATGGTTGTGGTTTGTGGGCCTGTGGATAGCCGGGGTCGCCGCAGTAACGGCTGTGGGTCTGGTGATCCGGCTGTTTCTCGTGCCCTAGGAAGCGAGCTTGTCCAGCAGTTCGCCGATAATTTGCACGCGCTCGGTCGGGCTTTCCGTCGGCTGGCGCGTAATTAGCCGGCCATCGACCCAGTCCAGTGCCCCACCGCTCTTTTTGGCCAAGCGCTTGCCGGCCTTTTCGTCAGCCGTGAGAGCAATGGCCAGTGGACCGGCTTCGATCTTGCCGATACCCAGCGCCGCGGCCGATAAAGCCAGGCGGGTGGCTCCCAGCAGCGTTTGCGTGGGTTCGGGCAATTCGCCGAAACGATCGGCCAATTCATCGGCAAAGGCATCAACGCCTTCGACGCTGCGCAACCGCTGGAGCCGGGCATATAGGTTGATCCGCACCACCGGCTCGGGAACATAATCAGGAGGGATCGATCCACCACCACCCAGATTGAGGTGGACCGGCCCGCTGTCGCCTCGCTGGCCGCCCTTGGCAGCAGTTACGGCCCGCTCGAGCAGATCCTGGTACAAGCCGGCGCCGAGCAGCTTCATATGCCCGGCCTGCTCCTCGCCCAGCAGATCGCCGCCGCCGCGCAGATCCAGGTCGCGCGCGCTGATCTCAAAACCCGAGCCCAGCCGATCGAAGGCTTCAAGCGTTGACAGGCGGGCGCGCGTTGCGTCGGGGATCGTGTCCTTGGGGTCGGTGAGAAGATAGGCAATGCCCTGGGTGCGCCCCCGGCCCACCCGGCCGCGCAGCTGATGGAGTTGCGACAGGCCGAACCGATCGGCGTGCCACACCAGCATGGTGTTGGCGCGGGGCACGTCCAGCCCGCTTTCAATGATGGTGGTAGCGAGCAGCACATCCCCTGCCCCGCCGGCGAAATCCACCAGTACATGGTCGATCTCGGCGGGCGGCAGGTCGCCGTGAGCGACGGCGAGCGCTAGTTCGGGAACGATCCGGTTCAGCTCCTTTGCTAGCGGGGCAATGTCCTCGATACGGGGCACAACTATGAAGCTTTGGCCGCCCCGCCGCCGCTCGCGCAGCAGCGCGGTTCGCACCGCGCCGGCATCAAAGGGTGCCAGAAACGTGCGGATGGGCCGGCGCCGGGCTGGCGGGGTGGCGATGATGCTGACATCCTGCAGGCCGACCAGGGCTGACTGAAGCGTGCGCGGGATGGGCGTTGCGCTCATCAGCAGCACATGGAGATCGGGCGCCAGCGCCTGCAGCTGCGCCTTGAGCTTGGCGCCAAAACGCTGCTCCTCATCTATGATCACGAGGGCGAGGTCTCTGAAGCTGACATCCTTGCCGGCAACCGCTTCGGTAGCCACGAGGACACGGATGTCTCCGCTCGCCAGGTCCGCCTTGACCGCCTTGGCCTGCGCTGGAGTGAGCAAACGGGAGAGCTGACCAACCTTGATGTCGGTTCCCGCAAAACGGCGCTCGAAGCTTTGCAGGTGCTGACGCACCAGGACCGTGGTAGGGGCCACCAGCACCACTTGCCGGCCGGCCAGCGCCGCAGCAGCTGCGGCACGGAGCGCCACTTCGGTTTTGCCAAAGCCCACATCCCCGCAAACCAGCCGGTTCATGGGACGGCCGGAGGCAAGATCCTCCAGCACCGCGTGGATGGCGGCGGACTGGTCGGGAGTTTCGGGATAAGGAAAGCGCGCCGACAGGCGGCTGAAGGCGGCAGCAGGTGGCTCGATCGGCGCGGCCGTGGCCTCGGCCCGGGCCTTAGCGGCAGCGGCGAGGCCTTGGGCGGCGGCGTCGATCTGGGCGCTGACTTCGGCCCGCTTGTTCTTCCAAGCCTCGGTGTGGAGGCGATCAAGGGTGACTGCCTCGGTATCGGCGCCATAGCGCCACAACCGTCCGAAATCCTCCACAGGTACCAGAACGGACGCGCCGCCGTGATATTCCAGGCGCACGGTGTCCTGCTCGATCCCTTCAACCTCCACGCGGTCAAGGTCGCGAAGAATGCCGACCCCATAGTCTTCGTGCACGACGACGTCGCCAACGCGCAGTTCGGTTTGGCCCAGCAGGACCGCGGCATCCGTTTGCTCGGCATCGGCCAGGCGCGTACCCAGCACATCGGGCGCGGCGATCAGAACAAGGCCCTTGTTGGCATCGACGAAACCCGCATCCAGATCAAGCGGCAGCGCTGCGGGCTGATCGGATGGTGCAGCTTGGACTTCCTGCCAGTGTTCGAGCGGCAGGGGAGCAGGACCGCGCGCGCGGCGCAGCTTGGTGCGCAGCCGCTGCTGCTCACTCGGCGTGCCAGTCAGCACCACCCGGCGGTCGCTTCCAAGCTGTTCGCCGATAAAGGCGGCAAAGGCACGGGCAGGATTGCGCTCCAACGTGAAGCGTGGCGCGGGCTCCAGCCCGCCAAGGTCAACGGCGTGCGGCTTGCGCGAAGCCAAGGTCGATGTCCACTCCTGATGACCCAGATACAGCGCTTGAGGGATCAGGGGCTTGCCTTCAGTGCCGAAATCGCGCGCCGCGTCGTGCGCTTCCTTGATCTGCTCGATCAGGGTGGGCGCCCGTTCCACCGCAGTGTCGCTGATCAAAAGGCTCGCATCGGGCAGGTAATCGAAAATGGTTTGCAGGTAGTCATAGCGTTGGGGCAACCGATGTTCAGCGCCAGAGGAACGCTCATGATCGTCGCCAATGAGTTCGGAGGCTGGACCCACCAGCAATTCGTCCTGCTCGTCCTCGGTGCGCTGGCTGCGCGGGTCGTAAGCAAAGATGCTCTCGATGCGGTCGCCCTCATCGAGCATTAGGCGGAACGGCACTTCGCTTTCCGCCGGGAAGATCTCCACAGCGCTGCCGCGAAGCGCGATCTCGCCGGGTTCGTCGATCCGGTCATCGACCTCATAGCCGGTTTGGCGGGCGAAGCTTTCGAGAGCCTCGCGATCGAGTTTGTCTCCGCGGCGCAACTGGAGCACGCTTGCCCCAACAACCTCGGCCGGCGGGACGCGCTGGAGGGCCGCGTCAACCGACGTCACCAGGATGCGAGGCCCCGCCGGGTTGCCGCCAAGACCACGCAGCGCTGCCATGCGGCGCCCCATGCTTTCGTGGCTGGGCGACGAGCGGTCGTAGGGCAGGCAATCCCAAGGCGGAAGGAACAGCACTTGCGCCTGGGGGGCAAAGCCGCGCAGGGCGCGTGCGGTTTCCTCGGCGCGGCGCTCGCTCGACATGATCACCAGCACGGACCGGTTTGGCGCGAGGGTCCCGGCCAGGCGGAAGGCTGTTGCGGCGGCAGGTGGCTGAAGGGAAGGCTTGGCCATGTCCTCGACCGTGGGTGCCGGGTTGCCGCGGGGGGCGAGCCGGCGCGAGGGAATGCGCTCGGCAACTGGGGTGGTCATGAAGAGGTCACTCGAAACAACAGGACTCCCGCAACGCGGGCGAACCGCCGCTGTTCCGACGCGCTGAGCCTTTGTTTGGGTTCCCGGTGGCCTCAGCTCGCCGGGAAAAGCTGCCAGCGGCGCGGCCGGAACGACAACTGCGACCGCTCACCGGCGGGATGATCGAAGGGCAAGTCGATTTCCACTCGGTGGTTCGCAGGGCCAAGGTCGAGTTCCACGCGTCGGGTGCCCCCGACCCGGCGGCTGGTGTGCACGGCTCCCGCCAGAGTTGCATCGCCTTCCACGAGGTCAACATCGTGGGGACGGAAGAACAGGCGAGCGGGTCCGGGCCTAGCTGCAGGGACAGGCACGCCGATGGAGCGTCCCTCCACCAGCAGTTCCCCGTTGCCGACGGTGACCGGGAGTTCGCTCGATTCACCAATGAAGCCGAAGACGAAGGGCGAGGCAGGACGATCATAAACATCGTCCGGGGTGCCAACCTGCTCGATGGCCCCCTGGCTCATAACGCAAAGACGATCGGAGAGCTCGAGCGCTTCCTCCTGGTCATGGGTCACGAACACGGTAGTGTGGCCGGTACGATCATGCATTTCGCGCAGCCATCGGCGCAGCTCGCGCCGCACCTGGGCGTCAAGCGCGCCGAAGGGCTCATCGAGCAACAAAACGCCCGGCTCGATGGCGAGGGCGCGAGCCAAGGCGACGCGCTGGCGCTGGCCGCCGGACAACTGGTTGGGATAGCGCTTTTCGAGCCCGGAAAGCTGGACCAAATCGAGCAGTTCCATGGCACGGCGACGGATTTCGCCCGCGGCAGGACGGCGGGCGCGCGGGCGCACCTTGAGCCCGAACGAGATGTTTTCCAGAATGGTCATGTGCCGGAACAGCGCATAGTGCTGAAACACGAAGCCTATATTGCGCTCCTGCACCGTCTTTTCGGATGCGTCCATGTCGCCAAAGAAGATCTTGCCCTGACTGGGCATCTCGAGGCCCGCGATCAGGCGCAGCAGCGTCGTCTTGCCCGAGCCAGAGGGACCCAGCAGCGCGATCAACTCGCCGGAACGGATATCGAGCGATACGTCCTTGAGTGCGGCGAAGCCGTCGAACTCCTTGCGCACATTGCTCACGCGAACTTCCATGTAACCTAGATCTCCGATCAGTGGCCGCTGGCGGCGATTTCATCGCCGAAGCGCCATTCCAGCACGGTCTTGAGCACGAGCGTAACCAAGGCCAGCATGGCCAGAAGAGACGCAAGCGCGAAGGCCGCGGTGGCATTGTACTCGTTGTAGAACATTTCCACCTGCAGCGGGATGGTCGTGGTCTGGCCCCGTATCTTGCCGGAAACCACCGCCACTGCTCCGAATTCACCCATGGCCCGGGCATTGCAGAGCAGCACGCCGTAGAGCAGGCCCCATTTGATGTTGGGAAGGGTGACGCGCCAGAAGGTCTGCCAGCCATTGGCGCCGAGCGACAGGGCCGCTTCCTCGTCATTGGTGCCTTGATCCTGCATCAGGGGGATCAGTTCGCGCGCGACGAATGGGAAGGTAACAAAGATCGTCGCCAACACGATGCCAGGGACGGCAAACAGCACCTCGACGCCATTGGCCTTGAGCCAGGGACCCAGCACGCTGCCGCCGCCAAACAGCAGCACGTAGACGAGGCCGGAGATCACTGGCGACACCGAAAAGGGCAGGTCAATGAGCGTGATCAGGAATGCCTTGCCCTTGAACTCGAATTTGGCGATCGCCCAGGACGCACAGATGCCAAAGACAACGTTGAGCGGAACCGCGATAGCGGCCACCAGTAGCGTCAGGCGGATCGCGGCTTGGGCGTCGGGGGTATTGAGCCCGGCCAGATAAGCCCCGAACCCGGACCGAAAGGCTTCGGAGAATACCGCCACCAAGGGCAGCAACAAGAACAGCGCCATGAACGCGACGCTGATCAAAATCAGCGCAATGCGGACGCCAAGGCGCTCGGAAACGGGCGAATGACGGCTACTTGCCATAACCATACCTCGCTCGGCTCCAGGCCTGGATCAGGTTGATGGCAAACAGCAGCGCAAAGGAGATCAGCAGCATGACAGTCGCGATCACCGCGGCTCCGGTATAGTTGAACTCTTCAAGGCGGATCACGATCAGCAGGGGCGCAATTTCCGATACGAACGGAATATTGCCGGCAATGAAGATCACCGAACCATATTCCCCCACGGCACGAGCGAAGGCCAGCGCAAAGCCGGTGAGAATTGCGGGAGTCAGGCTGGGCAGGACGACGCGGGTGACGGTCTGGAAGCGGTTGGCGCCCAGCGTGGCGCTGACTTCCTCAACATCGCGGCTGACTTCCTCGAG
>JAQGKH010000027.1 GCA_028290225.1 Devosia sp.
CCGCGGCGGGAAGCTTGTTCTAGGTGCCGGGCTTTTCGCTCGGAACGGCCGCACGCAGCGCCGGCTATCGCCTGCGCGGCTTTGACTCCGTTGGCTCCACCAATGCCGAAGCGCTCGCGGCTGCCGCCGCGGGTGATCCGGGAGGGGTATGGTTCGCGGCCCGCCAGCAAACGGCGGGGCGGGGGCGGCGCGGTCGCCAATGGGAGTCCCCCGAAGGCAATCTGGCTGCGACGCTCTTGATCGCTCCTGATGTGGACCCCACTTTGGCCGCAACTCTGGGCTTTGTGGCCGGGGTGGCATTGAATCGTGCATTGGGGCATATGCTGCCGCAGGGAGCCGTCAAGCTTGGCATTGATGGCGCTGATGGGACGGTGGGAGACATGCCGGCGCGAATCGCGCTGAAGTGGCCCAACGATGTCCTGGCCGATGGTGCCAAGCTTGCCGGCATTCTGCTGGAAGGGCAAATTGCTGCCGATGGCCGGCAGGCCGTAGCCATCGGCTTTGGCGTCAATGTCGTGGCGGCACCTTCGGGCTTGCCATATCCTGCCACGAGTCTGGCAGATCTTGGAGTGCGGCATTCAGCTGAAATGGTGTTTGCTGCATTGAGCGAATGCTGGGTGGATGCCTTCAGGCTCTGGAACGACGGGGCGGGCATGGAGGCCATTCTGCAGGAGTGGCGTGCGGCCGCGGCGGGTATTGGCGCGCCGGTGGCCGTCAATCAGAACGGAGCAGTCCTGCGGGGCATCTTCGAAACTATCGATGGCAGCGGACGCTTGATTGTGCGCGCGCCTGACAATCGTCGCATCGCCATCACGGCCGGCGACGTACATTTTGGGGCAACGGCCAGCGCCCGAAGCTGACCGCAATATCTGCGCAGGCGACCGGCGGCCAAAGTCCGTCGCGCGCCGCGCCAAGAAAGGACTGCATCACCCATGGCTCAAAACCAAAGGGATGAACTCGTATTCGTGCCGCTCGGCGGAGTTGGCGAAATCGGGATGAACATGGGCGCTTACGGCTTTGGGCCGGAGCGCTCGCGCAAGTGGATCGTGGTCGATTGCGGGGTCAGCTTCGGCGGGCCTGATCTGCCTGGCATCGAGCTGATCATGGCCAATCCCGAGTTTCTCGAGGAACGCGCCGACGACGTCTTGGCGCTGATCCTGACCCATAGCCATGAAGACCATTATGGCGCCGTGCTGGATTTGTGGCCGGGTTTTGAAAAGCCGGTTTACTGCACGCCCTTTACCGCCGCGATGCTCGCGGCGAAGCGGGCAGGGGACGGTATTGTGGAAAATGTCGATATTACCATCATGCGGCCCGGCCAGCCCTTCGATGTCGGTCCCTTCACCATCGAAGCCATCAACGTTGCCCACTCAATCCCGGAAAGCAATGCGCTGCTGATCAGCACGCCGATCGGGCGGGTGCTGCATACCGGTGACTGGAAGCTCGATCCCACCCCGGTGGTCAATGCGCCAACCGATTTTGCGCGGCTGCAGGCGATTGGCGAGGAGAGCTCGACGCCCCTCGCCCTGGTTTGCGATTCCACCAACGCGATGAAAGAGGGCGAAAGCCCGAGCGAAGCGGAAGTTGCCGCCAATCTGGAGACGCTGATCGCCAACGCGCCCAACCGGGTGGCGGTGACGACCTTCGCGTCCAATGTGGGACGTGTCGTTTCCATCGTCCGCGCTGCCGAAAAGGCGGGACGCCAGGTGGTGCTTTCCGGCCGCTCGCTGCACCGCATTATGGGCATTGCCAAGGAGCTCGGGATGCTCGAAGGGCTGCCGCCCTTGCTGGACCAGGATGCCTATCGCACCCTGCCGCGCAACAAGATCGTGCTCATCTGCACCGGCTCGCAAGGGGAGGCCCGGGCGGCTATCGCCCGCATTGCGCGAGGCGACCATCCGGTGATCGAGCTGAATGCCGGCGATCGCATGATCTTTTCGTCCTGGGCCATTCCGGGCAACGAACGGGAAGTGATCGACATCCAGAACCTCCTGATCGACAAGGGCGTGGAGATCATCACGCAGAACGATGGGCTGGTGCATGTCACCGGTCACCCGCGGCGTGGCGAACTGCAAAAGCTTTATTCCTGGGTCAAGCCGCAGGTGCTGGTGCCGGTGCATGGCGAGCCGGCGCATTTGCTGGCCCATGCCAAGCTTGGGCGCGAAGCGGGCATTCCCAATGTGATCGACGCGCGCAATGGGGACATGGTCCGCCTGTTCCCCGAGCCGCTGGCCTTCCCGGCCGAAGTGCGTACCGGCGAGCTGTACCTGGATGGCCTGGTGCTGTGCACGCCCGAGGAGTCGGGCGTCAAAGGCCGTCGCCGCTTGTCCTTTGGCGGGCATGTGGTGGTCAGCCTTTGCGTCGGCGGCAATGGTCAGATCGTTTCGGGGCCGGACCTCGTTGTCGAGGGGTTGCCCGAAACCGAGGACGAGTCGATCACCGATCTGGTTGAGGACACCATTGCGGGCGTGCTCAAGAGCATGCCGGCCAAGCGACGCAGTGACACCGAGGTGCTGAATTCGGCGTTGTTCAAGGCCATCCGCAATGAGGTCAATGCGTATTGGGGCCGCAAGCCCAATGTATCGGTGTTCGTGCACCGGGTTTGATTGCTGACGCCGCACGGTCGAGGGCGGCAATGTGCCCCCTCGACTTCTGCTGTTCAGGACTGACTATGGGATCGTCGTCGGGAAAGGACCCTTGCCATGCCGTACGGTTCGATCGTTGCCGTGTTCTTTGTCCTCTGGTGGCTGTGCTTTGTGGCGGTGCTGCCAATCGGCACGCAAAGCCAGCATGAACTCGGGGAGGTTGTTTCAGGCACCGATCCCGGAGCGCCGGCGGCGCCGGCACTCCTTCGCAAGGCCTTGATCGCGACGGCTTTGGCTTTGGTAGTCACACCCCTGCTGCTTTGGGGGATCAACAGCGGTGCCCTGCACGAATACTGGAACCGTTGAATGGGCGAGCTGCCCGATGTTTCTTCGGGTGGTGCCTGATCAATGCATGGAATGACTGAATCAAAAAAGCAGGGCACGTGGCCCTGCTTGTTTGAGTTTGACGACATACGCTGGTCTTAGGCTCGCTCGAAAGCGGCTGCCAACGCTCCTCCCTGACGCTGTCGACGTCTAGCGGTGTGGACCGCCTTTGCTTTATTGAGACGGAACCTAACAAGTTGTTGTAGGACTGTCACGCGGATTCTGCATGCCTTCCATGCTCGAATTGAATGGACGTCCGGCCCTGCAATGGGCATCAAACAAACCCTTGTCTCGCTTTGTATTCCTGGAGTCGCAATGCGCCTGTCTCGCTACTTTCTACCGGTGCTCCGCGATGTTCCCAAGGAAGCCGAGATTGTCTCGCATCGCTTGATGCTGCGAGCCGGCATGATCCGGCAGCAGGCTTCGGGTCTCTATAGCTGGCTGCCGCTTGGTTATAAGGCCTTGATGAAGGTGCAGCGCATCATCGAGCAGGAGCAGGATCGCTCGGGGGCCGTGGAGCTGCTGATGCCCACCATCCAGTCAGCCGATCTGTGGCGCGAGTCTGGCCGCTATGAAGCCTATGGCAAGGAAATGCTGCGGATCGAGGACCGGCATGAGCGCGAGTTCCTTTACGGGCCCACCAATGAGGAGATGATCACCGACATCTTCCGGACCTATGTGAAGTCCTACAAGGATCTGCCGCTCAATCTCTACCATATCCAGTGGAAGTTCCGCGACGAGGTGCGGCCACGCTTTGGGACCATGCGTTCACGCGAATTCCTGATGAAGGATGCCTACAGCTTCGACCTGACCAAGGACGATGCCGTGCGCGCCTACCAGCGCATGTTCGTGGCTTATCTGCGCACCTATGCCCGCATGGGGCTGACAGCGATACCGATGCGCGCCGATACCGGGCCGATTGGTGGCGATCTGAGCCATGAATGGATCATCCTGGCCGAGACTGGCGAAAGCCAGGTGTTCTGCCACCGCGACCTGCTCGACAAGCCCATCCCGGCGCAGGACACCGACTTCCGCGGCGATCTCAACCCTATCGTCGACGACTGGACCTCGCTTTACGCCGCGACCGAGGACATGGTCGACATGGGCGAATATGAAGCCCAAGTGCCCGAAGACAAGCGCATTTCGGCCCGGGGCATCGAAGTGGGTCATATCTTCTACTTCGGCACCAAGTATTCCGAGCCGATGAAGGCAAGCGTCACGGGCCCGGACGGCAAGGAAACCATTGTTCATATGGGTTCCTACGGCATCGGGCTGACGCGCCTGCTGCCCGCCATCATCGAGGCGAGCCACGATGATGCGGGTATCATCTGGCCGGTCAGCGTTGCGCCGTTCGAGGTGGTGCTGATCAATCTCAAGGCCGGCGATGCGGCGTGCGACGCGGCTTGCGACGGGATCTACGCGGAGCTGCAGGCGGCGGGCCTCGACATTCTCTACGATGATCGCGATCAGCCCGCGGGCGGCAAGTTTGCGACAGCCGACCTGATCGGCATCCCCTATCAGATCATCCTTGGCCCACGCGGCCTGAAATCGGGCGAAGCCGAAATCAAGCACCGCAAGAGCGGTGAACGCGAAGCCTTGCCGTTGGCAGCGGCAGTGGAGCGGCTTCGCGCACTGATCGAACCGCAACGAGGAACGGACATTTGACCGACACGGCCCAGCCGGCTGCCGGAGGGGGCACGCGCCCGTTCTCGCGCTTTGAATGGATGATTGCCGGGCGCTATCTGCGCGCCCGTCGCAAGGAGGCTTTCATCTCGGTAATCGCCAGCCTCACCATGGTGGGTGTCGCCATCGGCGTTGCCACGCTGATCGTGGTGATGTCGGTGATGAACGGCTTCCGCGAGGAGTTGCTGGCCAAGATCCTGGGGCTGAACGGGCACTTCACCGCCTTTCCCATCGAGCGCGAATTCACCGACTACAAGCCGGCCATTGCCGCGCTGGAAGAGGTGGAGGGTGTCAACTTCGCGGTTTATTTCGTGGAAGGCCAGGTACTCGCATCGGGGCAGGGCAATTCCACCGGCGTCAGCGTTCGCGGGATGGACCTGGAGAATATCCGCAAGCTCGACCTGTTGTACGAGGCCGCCGAACAAGGGGGCTGGGACGGATGGGACGAAGGGCGGGGGGTGGCCATCGGCTACCGGCTGGCGCAAACGCTTGGGGTGACGCTGGGCGATCAGGTCACCATCATCAATCCCGACGGAGCCATGACTCCATTTGGCAGCACGCCGCAGATCCGTTCGTATCCGGTCAGCGTCATCTTCGACCTGGGCATGGTCGAATTCGATTCCCTGTTCATGTACATGCCGCTCGAGCCGGCGCAGGACTACTTCAAGTTGGTCGAGGAAGTGCTGAAGCCCGGCCAGCCGCCGCTTGGTCCCATGGCCACCGACGAGGAAATAGATGCAGCCTATGAGCGCATTCCCCGCGCCACGGCGGCCGAAATCTTCATCGACGATCCCGACAACATCACGGTCATGCGCGACCGGCTTGGGGCCAACCCGGCAGGCCGTCCGATGGTGCTCACCGATTGGCAGCAGCGTAACGAGACGTTTTTCTCCGCCTTGCAGGTAGAGCGGGTGGTGATGTTCACGATCCTGTCGATGATCATCGTCGTTGCTGCGTTCAACATCATCTCCAGCCTCGTCATGCTGGTGAAGGACAAGAGTGCCGTTATCGCGGTGCTCCGCACCATGGGGGCGACCCGTGGTGCGATCATGCGGATTTTCTCGATCACTGGCACCACTATCGGCGTGATCGGCACGCTGGCGGGTACCGTCTTGGGCCTGATCATTGCGGCTAATGCCGAAACGCTGCGGGCTTTCATCTCCAGCACGCTCGGGGTCGCGATCTTTCCCCCGGAGGTGTTTTTCCTGTCCTCCCTGCCGTCGAAAACGGATCCGGTGGAAGTCACGGTGGTTGTTTGTCTTGCGCTTGGGCTGAGTTTCCTCGCCACGCTTT
>JAQGKH010000047.1 GCA_028290225.1 Devosia sp.
GGGCAAGCATGAAGGTGCCGAACAGGGCAAGAACGGCTGCGATGACGAGGGTGATGCTCATTTCCGGCTCTCCAAGAGGATGTGAGACGGTTCTAGCCCCGCGGAACGGGCCGCACTTTGATCTGGATCAAATGGACGGTGATTGGGCTGGCCCGGCGCGATGGGAGCGGTTAGTTTGCGCCCCAATGTTTCATTGTTTCGGTTGAGCTTCATGACCACGACCAACGGCCCCATCGACCCCGTCAAGCTGGACAAACTGGCGGAGGTCGCCATCAAGGTGGGCTTGCAGCTGCAGCCCGGGCAGGACCTGGTGATGACGGCGCCGTTGACGGCGGTGCCGCTGGTGCGGCGCATCACCGAGCATGCCTACAAGGCCGGTGCCGGGCTCGTCACCACCATCTATGCCGATGAGGAAGCCACGCTCGCCCGCTACAGATACGCAGAGGATGCGAGCTTTGACCGCGCGGCGGGCTGGCTCTACCAGGGCATGGCCGACGCCTTCAAGAACAACGCGGCGCGGCTGGCGATTTCGGGCGACAATCCGCTGATGCTGGCGGGCCAGGATCCCGACAAGGTGGGGCGCGCCAACCGGGCCACCTCCGCGGCCTACAAGCCAGCGCTGCAGCTGATCACGGGGTTCGACATCAACTGGAACATCGTGTCCTATCCCAGCCCCGCCTGGGCCAGGCTGGTGTTTCCCGATGACAGCGAGGATGTGGCGGTGGGCAAGCTCGCCGATGCGATCTTTGCCGCGAGCCGCGTCGACCGGGACGATCCGATCGCGGCCTGGGCGGAACACAATGCCAATCTCAAGGCGCGCTGGACCTGGCTCAACGGCAAGGCGTTTTCGGCGCTGCATTATACCGGGCCGGGCACCGATCTGACCGTGGGGCTGGCCGACGGGCATCGCTGGAAGGGCGGCGCTTCGGAAGCCAAGAACGGGATCACCTGCAACCCCAATATCCCCACCGAGGAAGTGTTCACCACGCCGCACCGGATGCGGGTGGACGGCTATGTGGCGGCCACCAAGCCCCTGTCGCATAACGGGGCGTTGATCGAGGACATGCAGGCGCGCTTCGAGGGCGGGCGGCTGGTGGAACTCAAGGCGTCCAAGGGGCAGGATATCTTCAACAAGGTGCTCGACACCGACGAGGGCGGCCGGCGGCTGGGGGAAGTGGCGCTGGTGCCCCATTCCTCGCCCATTTCGGCCTCGGGCGTGTTGTTCTTCAACACGCTTTATGACGAAAACGCCTCGTGCCACATCGCGCAGGGGCAATGCTATTCGGATTGCTTCGTGGGGGGCAAGGAGCTGAGCCAGGAGCAGATCAATGCCCAGGGCGGCAACAGCTCCAATATCCATATCGACTGGATGATCGGGTCGGACAAGATCGACATCGATGGCGTGCATGCCGATGGCTCGCGCGAGCCCGTGATGCGCGGGGGCGAATGGGCTTAGCACGCCGCGTTTACCGGGCCATCATCGCCGCCGCCTTTGTGCTGGTGCTGCTGTGCGGCGGCATGGCGTTCGACATCTGGCGCTTCGGGCAGGCCAGCTCGGCCGAGCCCGCCGATGCGGCGCTGGTGCTGGGGGCCGCGGTGATCGGGGAGCGGCCAACGCCGGTGCTCGAGGAGCGCTTGCGCCATGCCCAGGAGCTGCATGACCGGGGTCAGGTGCGGCGCATCGTGGTCACGGGCGGGCTGAGCCCCGAGGATGATCTGACCGAGGCGGAGGCGAGCCGGCGCTGGCTGGTAGCGCGGGGCGTGCCGGATGGCGATGTGGTGCTGGAGGACCAGTCGCGCACCACCATCGAGAACCTCGCCTTTGGCAAGGCGGTGCTGGACGCCAACGGGATCGGCAGCGTCCTGATCGTGTCCGACCCCATCCATATGCGACGGGCGCTGATGATCGCGGACCGGGTGGGGGTGGCGGCCAAGCCGTCGCCCACGCCGACCACACGCTATCGGAGCTGGCAGACCCAGGTGCCGTTCCTGGCCAAGGAAGTATGGTTCATGGCGCAGTATCTGGTCACCGGCATGTAGCCTTGCGCGGGGGTGGCGGCGGGTGCAGTCTTGCGGCCAAGAGGAGTTCTGGCCCATGACACCGCATGATCGCATCGCCGTTTCCAGCTGGTCGCTGCATCGGCTGCTGGGGACCACTTATCCCCATGACCTGAGCAGCCACGAGGTAGGGCCCGAGGAGGCCAGCTATGGCGAGGGCACGGAGTCGCTGCTGGGATTGCCCTCGGCGCTGGCGCGGCATGGGATCGGGCGGCTGGAGCTGGTGTCGTTTCACCTGCGCTCGCGCGACCCGATCTATCTCGAGGAGCTGCGGGCGAGCTTGGCGGCATCGAAAGTGCGGCTGCAAACGCTGCTGATCGATGCCGGTGACCTCACCGACCCGGTGCATGGCGAGCGCGACCGGAACTGGATCGCGGGGTGGATCGAGGTGGCCAATGCGCTGGGGGCCGAGCATGCGCGCATCATCGCGGGCAAGCAGAAGCCGACCATGGCGGCGCTGGACCGGTCGGTGGCGGCGCTGCGCTTGCTGGCGGAGGGCAATCGCGGCTCATCGGTGCGGCTCGTCATCGAGAACTGGTTCGACCTGTTGCCGACGCCCCAGCAGGTGCATTTCGTCCTGGATCAATTGGACGGGCGGATCGGGCTGCTGGCGGATACCGGCAACTGGCAGGGGCCGAGCAAATATGAAGATCTGCGCTCGGTCTTTGGGCGGGCGGAGCTGTGCCATGCCAAGGCGCAGTTCAACAATGGTTTGCTGGACGAGGTGGATTTTGCCGCCTGCATCGAGGCGGCCGAGAGCGCCGGCTATACCGGCCCCTATACGCTGATCTTTGACAGTGCCATGCCGGGGGAATGGGACGGAATCCGCCATGAGCGCGATTTCGTGCTGGGGCGGATCGGGCGCAGCTAGCGGAGCGGCTTGAGGTCGGCCAGGAGGCTGGGCAGCAGCTCGGTGACGGTGGGGTGGATGGGCATCGTGTGCTGCATGGAGGTGTAGGGCAGATCCCCCGTCATCAACTGCA
>JAQGKH010000068.1 GCA_028290225.1 Devosia sp.
GAAGCGGGAGCAGATGATTATGTGGTCAAGCCGTTCCACATGATGGAAATCATTGCGCGCATCCGCTCCCTTGTGCGCCGGTCGGCGGGGCTGGCCTCCTCGCGCATTCCATTCGGGCCCTATCTGCTGGATATGCGCACCATGCAGGTGAGCAATAACGGGGTGCCGGTTGACCTGACGCCGCAGGAATTCAAGTTGATCGCTTACCTGGTGCATCAACGCGGCCGGGTGGTATCGCAGCTGGAAATTACCGAGCACATCTACAACCAGGATTTCGAGCGCGACTCCAACGCTGTTGAAGTTTTGGTGGGGCGCGTGCGCAAGCGTTTGGGCGCCAATGTCATCAAGACCAGGCGCGGCTTTGGCTATGTGCTCGGTGACGAGGCGTGAAGCTGGGATCGCTGCGCCTGCGCATCATGGGCCTGGCGCTGGTATGGGTCATGCTCTCGCTGATGGGCGCGGCAATTGCACTGCAGTATCTTTTCACGCTCAATATCGAGCGCACGGCGCGGGCCGGAATGGCCGCAGCACTCAACCGCCTTGCAGCCGAAATCATGCCGGAGGTCATAACGCCGGCAATCGGCACGCCGCTGCCGGACCCGCTTTATTCTACTCCTTTCAGCGGCCGTTATTGGCAGATCGAGGCGCTGGACAATAACCGGATCACCCGCTCCAAGTCGCTGTGGGACGTGGTTTTGCCGACACCGCCGATCAATGCAGGCGGCGAGTTGCTGCATTATCTGCAAGGGCCGGAAGGCAAGCCCTTGATCCTGCTGACCCGGCGGCTGGAATTGGAGTCATCGACGGGGGTGCGCCCGTTCCTGGTAACGATCGGCGAGGACCGAAACCACCTCGATGCAGCCAAGACGGCGTTTGCCTGGGATGCTGCCAAGGTGTTGGCCTTGCTCGGGGGTGTGATCGTGCTGGCCGCCTGGCTGCATATCAAGCTGGGCCTCGCTCCGGTGCAGGCCGTGCGCAGGGGTGTCGAAGCGGTCCGTCGTGGGGAGGTGGAGCGCCTGCAAGGCCCCTATCCCAGCGAACTCGAGCCCCTAGTCGAGGAAGTCAACGAGTTGCTCGCGACGCGCGATGCAGCAACCGAAAAAGCGCGCTCACGCGCGGCCGATCTGGCCCACGGATTGAAAACGCCGCTGGCTGCCCTGCTGGGCGTAGCCGACCGGCTGCGCAATAGCGGTAACACCAGTGACGCCGACATGATCGAAAGCCTGGCCGACGAGATGTCCGAGCGCATGGATTATCAACTGCGCCTGGCTTCCCTGCGCATCCGGACTGCGGCGCACGCGGCGAGCGCGCCGCTGAACACCGCAGTGATCCGCACCTTGACGGTGCTCAAGAAAACCAGCCATGGCGAACATCTGCACTGGGTGGCGCAAGTGGGCGATGAATGCCATGTCGACATGCACCGCCAAGATCTGCTGGAGCTCGTTGGCATTACTCTCGAAAACGCCGCCAAATGGGCGCATAGCCAGGTTACGGTGCGCAGTGAGCGGGAGGGTTTATACGCCCTGCTCGAAATTGGCGACGATGGCCCGGGCATTCCCCCGGAACAGATCGCGCAATTGGGCGTGCGGGGCTGCCGGCTCGATGAAACCCGACCCGGCACAGGTTTGGGCCTCGCCATGGCCGCTGAAATTCTCGAGCTCAATGGCGGCTCGATCCAGTTCGGCCAAGCGGATGCAGGTGGGCTGTGCGTCCGACTGCGCCTGCCGCTTGCGGTGCGGCCTACCGAGCACTGAGGCCGCCGCTAAGCAGCCGCCGCCGCTTCGTCCAGGGCATGCTCGTGCTGGTTCTGATTGGCCGCTGGCGCTGTTGTGGACGCCTGGGCATCCTGCGCGCTGACGATCAACCCCGCTGCGGCGAGACTGGCCAGACACAGGCAGCAAAGGATCATTATTGCGGTGATCATGAGAATGCTCCCTTTCGGTACGAACGGCCCGGCCAAGACTGGCCGGGCCGCGGCTGAGGTCAGCCCTTCAGCACATGAACGATCTGCAGATTGTCCGGGGCGACCACGACAATGCGGCCATCGGCGAGCAGGAAGAAGAGATAGCCCTCATAGTCCGGCATGATCTCGACGATGCGCGATGGCAGCGGCTGCAGGGTGATCGTTTGCGGCACTTGCGTGCCGACGGAAATGTCGAAATCGACATCAACGACCGGCTCCACCTGTACCTGGGTGATCACCTGGCGGATTTCAGCTTGCTGCTCCACCGAGAGGCTAACACCAGCGGCTGTCTTGGCGTGAGCGGTCGAAGCAGTTGCGTCCGTGCCGGCGCTGCCCTTGGTTGTGGTTGAGGCGCCGGTGGTTGCCTGGCCATTACCAGCCGCTGTGCCGCTGCCGGCAGCTGCATCGGTGCTGGTTTGTCCCGAGGCACCGTTTTCCCCGGCGCCCGCGCCGGCCTGAATCGAGGCGTCCGCTCCGGCGGAGGTGCTGGCTTCCTGGGCCAGGGCCGGCGCAGCGCTCATCGCCAGAATCAGGGCGAGTGCGGTTGAGAGTTCTTTTTTCATCACGACTATCCTTGTTGCAAGACGAGTACCCCCTGCTGCGAGGGCGGGCTGGCACAAGCCGAGAAGGTGGCCGGCAGCCCGTAGCGGAACGGCCCGAGGGGCGATGTTCCTAGGGGGTGCCACTGACGGTCGGCAGATCAACCGAACCACCGCCACTGAAGGCGCCAAACAGCCAAAGCGCCAGCAGCACCAGAACCACGGCTGCCAGGATCGCGAAGATCGTGCCGCGACCGCTGCTGCTGTGGGTCACCACTGTTTCATGATGCACCGGCCGTTCGAGGTTGGTTTCTCGTTCGATTGACATGATTGCCTCCTGTCATCAGCCAGGAGACAACGAAGAAATCCCGCCACGGTTTCAGGAAGAAGGCATAATTGTTTCCTGTCATCAAGATGACATTTGGCTTACTTTAGAAGTCACTTATCGGTAATGAAGGATTTTTACTGCAAATGCTCTGCAGCTTTACCGGCGTTCTCAGCGCCAACGAGCGGAACTTTCTAGTCTATCTTCTCAAACTGCACTCATTATCTAGACGACTTCGGGAACACCAATCAATGATTTTGTATAATACTGCCATTGGTCACTGGGTCATCCTATAGGCCATTCGGTCTGTGGGCGCGCGTTGCCGGGCCCCGGCCAGCACATGTGATGATGAATTGCGCCCCAAGAGCGGGCTTACTGGAGGAGCAATCAAGGGGGCAGCCCTCCCGCCAAGCGGCTCTTGGGGACACTGCATACTATTGTGCCAAGGCTTATCGACAAGCAGACCTATTTGGCTGATCTTAGTCACCAAGTGCACTGTACCTCGGCTCAGGGCGGTACCAGGGCCGGCCATGCCGCAATCGACGGCAACTGATCAATGGAGGGAAGTGTGCTCATTAGAATAATGGCAGCGGCAATTGCGTCCGCTTTGACGATCTCGGGAGCGCTTGCTCAGGATGGGGCTCGTGCCTATCACCTGCTTCCCCAGGACACCCACATCATCAGCCTGAGCGGGACGTTCCTGCGCACGGAAATCGACGGCAGCGTGTTCGATGCGAACGTGCTGACGCCGTCATACCGCCATTCGATCGAGCTTTTCGGGAATGCCGGCTCGCTGCTGATCGGCATGCCTTTGGGAGGCTTGTCCGGGGCCCTCAATACGCGGGTAGGAACCATCGAGCTGGAAACAGACCCGGCCCAGGGCGACCTGTTCATAGGCGGGGTGCTGGGGCTACTGGGTTCACCATCGCTTTCTCCTGCGGAGTTTGCCCAATACAAGCCAGGCGCCCGGGTCAGCGTTGCCGCCAGGCTGTTCCTGCCCACCGGCGATTATGACTCGAGCAGAGTGCTGAACCTGGGCGGCAACCGCTGGTCGCTTCAGGCCAGCCTGCCGATCAGCTATGTGCTGGCCGATACGATGATAGACCCGGACCTGACAACTTTCGAGATCATGCCGTTCGTGCAGATCTTTGGAGACAACGCGGATCCGTTCGGGCCGGCCTCTCTGAGCAGCCAGGACCCGGTCTTTGGGTTGGAGGGCCACATCACGCGTAACTTCGGACGAAACTTATGGGCAGCCCTCGATGCGACCTATGAGTTCGGCGGAGAAACCTCGACGGACGGCGTTGCCAGGGGAGACGCGCAGGAAGTCCTGACCCTCGGGGCAACCCTTGGCGTGTCACTGACGTCCTCCGTGGCGCTGAGGTTGAGCTATGACGAGGTGGTTTATTCAAATGTGCCGGAGTCGGATGCTCGCACCTTCAGGGCCACCTCGGCGCTCCGTTTCTGACCGGTGGTAGCGCCGAACCGGGGCGCGAAGGCGCATCCTCGCCCAAGCGCCGCCGTCTACCAGGGCATGTCATTGCCGGAGGTATCGATATAGCGTCCGTTGTCCTGAGGCGTAGCGAGATCGATCGCTGATTTCACCAGCTGTGCACCTTCACTGGGCAAGGTGGGTGCATCTGCGCCTCCCATGGTGGTGCGCATCCATCCGGGATGGATCATCAGGACGGAAATTCCCTGTTTGGCCCAATTGATCGCGAGGCCCCGCATCACGCTGTTCACCGCAGCCTTGGAGGAGCAGTAGTCATACGCAGTGCCGGGATGGTTTGAAACCGAACCCCAGTCACTCGAGATCGTGACCAGCTTGGCTGCACCGGCCAGAGCAAGACTGTCGCGCAAGGCAAACGACACCCTTGCAGGACCCAGGGTATTGACCTGCAGCGTCAGTTCCCAATCGGCAAAGGAGACAGTTTCGGGCACCGACCATTTGCGGAAATGCACCCCGGCATTGTTGATCAGAACATCAACCGCCTTGCCGGCAAAGCGGTCCGCCAAAGCCGCGACCGACCCCTCCCTTGTCACATCGAGCGGGATTGCCGTGACGGCCGGATGTTCTTGCACCAGAGTTCGGATACCCGTGGTATCGGGCTTCAAACATCCCGCCAGCACGTCATAGCCGCTGGCGGCGTAGGCGCGGGCCAGCTCCAGGCCGAGGCCCTGTTCGGCCCCGGTGATCACTACCGTCGGCATCGTATTTCTCCCCTAGCGTTCAAAACCCGGCTGCGGCGTAGATCGCGTCGATCGCGGCCATATTGCCCAAAGGCCCGGCTCCTTCGGTCGGCAACGGCGTGGCGTTCCGCAACGCGGCCACGAGCGCTTCGAGCTGGTAATCGAAAGTGGTCCCGCCACCGATGGTGTATTGCCGGAAAACGCCGTCGATAGTGGCTCGAATGCTGTGCCCGAGCTGGGGCAGCAGGCTGTTTTCGACCATCAGCGTGCCCCGGTCCCCCTGGATTTCCAGACGCGCGTGGTAGTGCCATCCTTGCGACATCCGGCTGGCAATATGGGCGCTGATGCCGGATGGAAACTGAAGCGTCGCCTCGATTTCCTCGTCATATCCATCGGGATCGCGAACGGCGCTTGCCTGCGTGATCACCGGCTCTTCTTGCACCAGAGAGCGGCACCAGTGCACCGGGTAGCACCCCAGATCCATCAGGGCTCCGCCGCCCATGGACCTGATGCGGCGGAACTCCCCCTCGAGCCGCGGAATGGTGTGGCTGAATTCGGCCCGGATCGTCGACAATGTCCCAAGATCGCCAGCCTTTACGCGATCCAGCAGATGCTCGAACACCGGGTGATATCGATCGTGGAACGCCTCGATGACGCGCCGGCCATTGGCAGCGGCGGCATCAGTCATGGCGCGTGCTTCAGCCGCGTTCATGGCAAACGGCTTTTCGCACAGGACATGCTTGCCCGCTTCAAGCGCCTTGATGGACCACTCGGCGTGCAGGTGTGGCGGCAGCGGATTGTAGACCAGGTCGACCGAGGGGTCGCTGATGACGTCCTCGTAGCGATCATAGACATTGTTGATCGCGAAGCGCTCAGCCAGTGGCGAGGCAGCACCGGGCCGACGCGCGGCAATTGCTGTCAGCTGGACGTCGCTGCGCCGCGCGGCCGGCTCCCCCAGTGCCCAGGGCACGATCCGCGAAGCTCCCAAGATTCCTACACGCAGCACCGACATCCCTCCTGATCCAGCAACGCCCGCCACCAGATATCCTCAAGCAACCCTGGCTGCAAGAAATCGTTTTCTTCGAAGCGCCTCTCGCCTCAAAATGAGTGAGGAATGGCCTTCAGACAGGGGCCGGGCCGGTGCTTTGCCGGATCAGCAATCTCGTTTGAAGTTTCTTGGTAAGCCCTTTTTGCTGGCTCTGCCTGAACTCTATTATGGCTTCGGCGGCCATTTGACCCATTTCGCGCGCCGGCACGTCGATGGTGGTCAGTTCGGGCTCGACGACATGGGCGATCTCGAGATTGTCGAAGCCGATGATCGAAACGGCTCCCGGCACGGCGATGCCAACCGAACTGCAGTGCTTCACTGCGCCGACCGCGAGAATGTCGCTGCCGCAAAAGACCGCTGTGGGGCGCGGATGGGTCTGCATCAGGGAGCGCATGGACGCCCCGCCCGCCTCGATGGAATAAGGTGCCTCGAGGACGACGACGTCATCGCGGCTCACGCCCGCGGCCAGAGCCGTGTCGACAAATCCATCGCGCCTGAGGCGGGCGCGATCATTGTGGCGGGTAAGCCCCGCTATCATGCCGAAGCGGCGGTGGTTGAGGTCAAGCAGGTATTTGGCGGCAGAGGCGCCCGAGGCATAGTTGTCAAAACCTACGGCACCGCTCGCATCGCCGGCAGTGCCGGTATAGGTCAATATCTGGGAGACTCCTGCCCGTGCCAGGGTTTCGAGCGTATGCGGATCGTGTTCGGCCCCGACCAGAACAACCGATTCGACGCCGCGCGCCACTAGCAGACGCGCCTGATGGCGCTCGCGGTCCAGATCATAGCCCGAGGTGTTGATGATCACGGAAGTGCCGGCCTGTGCCAGTCGATCCTGCAGTCCGTCGACCATCTTGGCGTAAATGGCGTGGTCCAGCGTTGGGATGATGACGCCGACCAGATGCTTGGCCTGCGAGCGCAAGGCCCGGGCCGAATTGTTGGGTACATAGCCTAGTAGAGCCGCCGCCGCCAGGACGCGTTCGCGTTCGGCCTGCCCCACTGTCGGGTTATTGTTGAGAGCGCGCGATGCGGTCGCCAAAGAACATCCAGCCCGCAAGGCGACGTCCTTGAGCTTGACGACCTTTGCCCCGGGATTGTCAGGCTTTTGCGAGGGCATGTTTTTCTCCGCTATCAGCCTTAATCAGTATGGCCCCTCTCGGTGGGAGGCAAGACTCAAGAAAACGCTTTCCTGTGCAAGCGATCTAGCTGTTGTGCCAGATCCAGCCCACGGCCACCGTAGATATTCCCAGCGGCTGCGCCGGTTGACCGCAACCGCCATTTCTGAGAGAACGATTTCTTGGGACGGACAGCCGACGAAATCTGATCACTGCATAGACGGCCATGCAGGACAGGACAAAAAGAAATCGGTTTCTGAAAGAAGGTCGCAGGGTGGAGAGTAGCTGGGATTACGTCATCGTCGGCGGCGGTTCTGCCGGGTGCGTTCTGGCCAACCGCCTGAGCGAGGACGGCAGGAGCCGCGTCCTGCTGCTCGAGGCAGGCTCGCGCGACTGGAACCCGATGATCCACATCCCCGGGGGACTGGCTAAACTATTCGGGCCCAACGTCAACTGGCGCTTCCACACCGTGCCGCAGCGACAACTTGACGCTCGCGCCGTGTGGTATCCGCAGGGGCGCACGCTGGGCGGATCAAGCTCCATCAACGCCATGGTCTATATCCGCTGCCAGAAGGAAGACTATGACGGCTGGGCCGCACTGGGCAACGAGGGCTGGGGCTATGAGGATGTGCTGCCCTATTTCCGGCGCTCCGAGGACAACAACCGGCTTGCCGACCGCTATCACGGCAGCGGCGGCCCGCTATGGGTGTCCGACCAGCTTCGGCCTCATCCGGTTTCACGGGCCTTCGTCAAGGCGGCGCAACAATATGGGCTTCCCTTCAACGGGGATTTCAATGGCGAAAGCCAATATGGCGCCGGCTTTTATCAGGTGACCTGCCGCGACGGGCGGCGGCGCTCATCGGCGGTGTCCTATCTGGGGCCCGCCAAGGGACGCGCGAACCTGCATGTCGTGACCGGCGCCCAGGTGTCACGCATCGCGGTGGACAACAATCGCGCCACTGGGGTCGAATACTGGTGGCGCGGGGCAACCCACACTGCCCGGGCAAGGCGTGAAGTGATCCTGTCGGCGGGTGCGATCAACTCGCCCAAGCTGCTGATGCTGTCGGGCATCGGGCCGGCGCAGGATCTGCGCGACCTGGGTGTCAGCCCGATCCTCGACCTGCCCGGCGTGGGCAACAACCTGCAAGATCATGTCTGCACCAATGTGCATGTGCAGACCAGGGGGCGGATCACCTATGATGGGCATGACAAATTTCCGCGCTCCATAGCCCATGGCATCCAGTGGCTGCTGTTTCGCAGCGGGCCGGCGGCGGCGGTGATCGTGGAAGGCGCCTGTTTCGAGCAGACAGACGGCGAAACCCGGCCGAACCTGCAGATCCACATCGCCCCGGCCACGGTTGTGCGCGGCGGCCAGACCGTGATCGAGGGCAATGGCTTTACCGTGAACTCGACCTTCCTGCGGCCCCGCAGCCGCGGCACTGTCCGCTTGGCTTCGGCCAAGCCAGAGGACGATCCGCTGATCGACCCCAATTATCTGGACGATCCCCATGATCGGCAGATGGCGGTGACTTCGGTGCGCACCATAAGGCGGCTCTTGTCGCAACCGGCCATGGCGCCCTTCATCGAACATGAGCGGCTGCCGGGTGATCGCGCCCAAAGCGAGGAGGCGATCATGGACTATATCCGCCAATATGCCTGCTGCGACTATCATCCAGTGGGTACCTGCAAGATGGGCAATGACCCACTCGCGGTCGTGGACGACAGGCTGAGGGTCCGCGGCATCGACGCACTTCGTGTCGTGGACAGCTCGATCATGCCGGTTCTGCCCAGCGGCAATACGAATGCTCCGACGATCATGATCGCGGAAAAAGGCGCGGACCTTATCCGGGCTGAGAGCCGCCACTGACCCCTTCCACCTTTCCAACCAGACCGGAGAATAGTCTGATGAACGAGATCTCAAAGCTTTCTGGCCCGCCGCAACAGCCCAAGCGGCTGGGCTTGTTTATCAACGGCCAAACTGTCGATCGCGATGACCTCGACTTCCTGCCCCGCTCGAGCCCCGGCTATGGTGTCGACGTGACTCACGTAGGCCTGGGCACCGCGGAAGATGTCGACACTGCAGTGGCAGCGGCCCGTCGGGTGTTCGAGAAGGGCTCATGGTCCCGCATGCCGGGCGCGGATCGCGCGCGCGTGCTGATCCGGGCGGCCGAACTGATCCGCGAGCGGGCAGAAGAGCTGGCTTATTGGGAAACGCTGGAAGCGGGCAAGCCGATTGCGCAGTCGCGCGCCGAGATCAATGACGGCGCTGGGCATTACGAATATTGCGCCGGCCTGGCGCAGACCCTTCACGGCCAGACCTTCAACACCTACGGCGATGACCTGTTCGGCCTCGTGATCCGCGAACCCATGGGGGTCGTGGCGCTGATCAATCCCTGGAACTTCCCCTTCATCGTGCTGTCCGAACGCCTGCCCTATATTCTGGCGTCGGGCAATTCGGTGGTGGTGAAGCCGTCCGAGATGACCTCCTACACGACGCTCGCCATGGCCGGCATCCTGCAGGAGGCCGGGCTGCCCGATGGCGTGGTCAACGTCGTGACCGGCACCGGTCCGGTGGTGGGCCAGGCGCTGGCGGAACATCGCGATGTCGAAGCCATTTCCTTTACCGGCTCCACCCGGACGGGCGAGGCCATTCTTCGCGCCAGCACGTCGAACTTCAAGAAGACGAGCCTGGAACTAGGCGGCAAGAACCCCCAGATCGTGTTTGCCGATGCCGATCTGGAAGATGCGGCCGATGGCGTGGCTTTCGGGCTGTGCTTCAATGCCGGCCAGTGCTGCGTCAGTGGCAGCCGCCTCATTGTCGAGGCCAAGGCGCAGAGCGAGTTCATGGCGCTGCTGTCGGCAAAACTCGAGCGCGTCCGCATTGGCGACAATTTCGACCCCACCAGCCAGATGGGCGCGATCGTTTCGACCCAGCATCGCGACAAGATCGAGAGCTATCTTGCCTTGGCCCAGCAAGAAGGCGGGCACGTCGCCTTTGGCGGCGAGCGCCTCTCAATCACCGAAGGCGGCCGCTTCCTGCAGCCAGCGCTGCTGGCCGGCATCACCAACGATATGCGGGTAGCGCAGGAGGAGATCTTCGGGCCGGTGCTGAGCGTGATGACGTTCGAGGACCAGGACCAGGCGGTCGAGATTGCCAACGACTCCCCTTATGGCCTGGCGGCCAGTATCTGGACCAAGAATATCGACAAGGCACTTGGCCTGATCCGCCGCGTGCGGGGTGGCCGCACCTGGATCAACACCACCATTGCTGGCGGCCCCGGCCAGCCGCTGGGCGGCTATCGCCAGTCCGGCGTTGGCCGCGAGGGCGGCCTGACCGGCGTTGAGGAATACACGGAAGTCAAATCCGTGCATGTCGGCATCGGCAAGCGCGCTCACTGGATTTCCTAGCTGCAACAAGACGCTAAAGGGGGCGCGGCGGATATCCGCGGCGCCCCCTTTGCTTTTCCGGCTTGATGGTTCTACGCCTTCTTGCGGCTATAAGCGGAGGCCGGCGCCGAGTTGAGGCGATCAAAGGGCTCGACCTTGCGATCGGGCCCAATGGCATTGGTGCCACGCAGGGCCTGGACCTGATCGGGCGAATAGCCCAGTTCAAGCAGCACTTCATCGGTATGCTGGCCCGGAGAGGGCGGGCGACGGGTCAGCGGCGGCACCACGCCGTCATATTTGACCGGATGCGCCAGAAGGCGCACATGGCCGGCGTCGGGATCGTCATATTCGAGCACTGACTGGTTGGCTTCGACCTGCGGGTCGGCCAGCACATCATCGTATTCACGCACTTCGGCATACCAGATGCCATGCTCGTCGAAGGTGGCCATCCAGTCGGCGGTGCTACGTTTGGCCATATGCTCGGCAACACGCGTGGTCACCTCTTCGCGCAGGTCGAACTGCTGCTCGCGCGTCAAGGAGGCGAAGCGCTCGTCGTCATAGGCCTTGGCCAGGGTGGGTCCATCCGACAGGGACATGGTGATCCAGCCATCGGCAGTCTTGAACGTGCCATAGGGCGCCTGGTGGAAGCGCGACGACACGCCCGCGGCACTGCGATCCCAGAGTTTTGCCCCGTTGAGGTGATAATTGAGCGGCTCGAGCTGCAGGTTGAGCGCGGCCGAAAGCAGGTTGCTGTCGACGCGCATGCCTTCACCGGTGGTGTTGCGCTGCAGGAGGGCGGCGAGGATGCCCATGGCGCCCAGCGTGGCGGCATGCTGATCGACAATGGCGCTGCCCACCGGCATCGGGGCGTCGCCGGCGCGGCCGCTCAGCATGGCGAGGCCGCTCATGGACTGGATCAGCAGGTCCTGGCCGGGCTTGGTGCGATTGGGGCCGGTCGCTCCATAGCCGGTCAGCGAGCAATAGATGATGCGCGGATTGCGCTTCTTGACCGCTTCATAGGAATAACCGCGGCGATCCAGGGTGCCGGCACGGAAATTCTCCACCAGCACATCCGCCGATTCGATGAGCTTCCACAAGGCTTCGCTGCCCTCGGGGGTGCTGAGGTCGATCTCGGCGCTGCGCTGGTTGCGGCCAGCAAGCAGAAAGAACACGCTTTGGTCGTTGATGAAGGCCTTGGCCCCCGACCAGTGCCGTTCATAGGCGCCACCGATGCGCTCGACCTTGATCACATCCGCGCCCAGGTCAGCCAGGTATTGGACGCAGGACGGGCCCTGCAGATAATGGGTCAGGCTGACGACACGAACCCCGGAAAGTGGCGCGGTCATGGATCTTTTCTCCTCGAAATGCGTGATGCCGTGAATGCTGGCGGGCGCTTGTCGAAAAAGGCAGCCATGCCTTCTTCGATGTCGGGGCCGGTAAAGACCGTGTGGCTGTCGGCAAGCGTGCGGTCGGTGGCGGCCTTGGTGTCCTGCAACAGCGAGTCACGCACGCCGGCCTTGATCAAGGACAGCGCCAGTGCGGGGCGCGCGGCGATCAGGCCTGCCAATTCGAGAGCGTGCTCGAAAGCCTTTCCCTGCGGCGCGATCCTGTTGACCAGCCCGATCCGCCGCGCTTGCTCGGCCTCGATCAGCTCGCCGGTAAAGAGCATTTCCATCGCAATGGCCGGACCCACTAGCCTCGGCAGGCGAAATACCCCCCCACTGCCTGGAAACACGCCGAGCTTGACTTCGGGGAAGCCGATCTTGGCGGTCTCATCCAGGATGCGGATATCACAGGCCAGCGCGATTTCTGCCCCGCCCCCCAGCGTAGTGCCGTTCAGCGCGGCAATGACCGGCATGGGGAGTTCTTCGATGGCGGTGAAGGCTTCGTTTTCCCGCGCCAGCTTCTTGGGCACCACTTCGTCGCGGACATCGGCAAATTCCTTGATGTCCGAACCGGCACAAAAGGCGCGTGACCCGGCGCCCGTGATCACAACGACACGCACCTTTTCATCGGCTGCAATATGCAGGCACGCGTCCTTGAGTTGCTTCAGCGTCAGCAGCGTGTTCAGATTGAGCGGTGGGTTGTCGAGCGTCAGGACGGCGACTCCGCCGTCTCCGATATCCAATTTCACTAGAGCTTGGTCGGGCACGATTCCTCCTGGGGATGCCGTCTCAGGTTTCAAGAAAACGATTACCAACAATCAGGACGGCGCACAACCCAGGCGCCCGCGCGATCTCGGGACTCTGTGTGGCCGCACAAAATTCAGCAATACTCACTGGAAATCGTTTTCTTTACGCGCTAGTCACTGCAGCAGGAGCAGGAGAAACGCATGAGCGAAGATGCCGTCGATTACATCATTGTAGGCGCCGGTTCGGCCGGTTGCGTGGTCGCCGGACGGCTGACCGAAAATCGGCAAACCACGGTGGCCCTCCTGGAGGCCGGCGGCAGCGACCGCAACATCTTTATCAGCATGCCCGCCGGCTTCCTGCAACTGATGGAAACCGGAGAGGTGGACTGGGGCTATGCCACGGTGCCCCAGCAACATCTGGCAGGCCGCCGCATCCATTCGCCGCGCGGCAAGGTGCTGGGCGGGTCCAGCTCGGTCAATGGCATGGTTTATGTGCGTGGCGACCGCTCCGACTTCGACCACTGGTCACAGCTGGGCAATCGCGGCTGGTCATTTGAGGATTGCCTGCCCTATTTCCGCCGCTCGGAAAATTTCGAGGCGGGCGAGGGCGGTCCGGCGCGCGGCCATGGCGGCCCCCTGCGCGTGACGCGGCGCGGCATCCGCCATCCCTATGCCAAGGCCTTCTACGAGGCCTGCCGCCAATATGGGCTGCCGGACAATGACGACTTCAACGGCGGTGACGACCAGGAAGGGGTCGGCCCCACCGACAGCACCATGGCCGACAACAAGCGCTGGAGCAGTTCGCGCGCCTTTCTTTGGCCAGCCCTGTCCCGGCCCAATCTTCGGGTATTGACCAAGGCGCATGCCACGAAGGTCATTTTCGAAGGCAAGCGCGCCGTGGGCGTGGAGTTCATGCACAAAGGCGCCCTGCGCCAGCTCCGGGCCCGGCGCGAGGTGATCCTGTGCGGAGGCGCGGTGAATTCCCCGCAACTCCTGCAACTGTCAGGCGTCGGTGATGGCCAACACCTGCAAGATCTGGGCATCTCGGTCGTGCACGGCCTCAAGGGCGTGGGCCGCAACCTGCAGGACCACCCCGGCCTTGGCGGCGTCAAGCAGCGCTCGAGTGTCCCCATCAGCCTATATTCCCAGGTGTCGCTGTTCGCCAAGGCACGGGCGCTGGGGCAGTATCTGCTGACCGGGGGCGGCCCTGCAGCCAATAATGGCTTGGAAGTAATGGCCTTTGTGCGATCGCGGCCCGGGCTGGCGGCGCCCGACCTGCAATATTTCATGACCATGCTGATGTATGAGGACAGCGGGCGCCGCATCGTGCCCGGGCATGGCTATATGGTGGTGTTTACCCTGCAACGGCCCGAAAGCCGCGGCACGGTGATGATTCGCTCGTCCAACCCCACGGCCGCGCCCGAGATCGATCCGAACTACTTCGAGCGGGAAATCGACCTGCAGACGATGCGCGAGGGCGTGAAGATCGGACGCAAGATCTTTGCACAACACGCTTTCGACCCGTTCCGAGCCGACGAATACGCGCCCGGGCCGAAGGTGGTGACCGACAACGAGATCGAGGACTGGATCCGCTTGAACGTGGATTCCAACTACCATCTCTCGGGCACCTGCAAGATGGGCGCCGACGACATGGCGGTGGTCGACGACCGGTTGCGTGTGCGGGGCGTGGATGGCCTGCGGGTCATCGATGCCTCGATCATGCCCACGGTGGTGAGCGGCAACACCAA
>JAQGKH010000076.1 GCA_028290225.1 Devosia sp.
ACAGGCACCGACGCCCAGCATTTCCAGAACTTCGTGATCTTCACCAATTACCAGTTCTACATCGATGAGTTCTGCCGCGTCGCCAAGGACTATATGGCAGCAGGCCACGAGCAGTATGACCGCTTCATCGAACCGGGCAATGTCGTCACCGCCAATGCGCGCCTGGGCGGCGGCACCACCGGCACGCCGGTAACCCGCTCGCCCCAGATGCCCGCCTATCATCTGACCACCGGCCGCCGGCGCGGCATCACCATGGTCAATATCGGCGTCGGCCCTTCCAACGCCAAAACCATCACCGACCACATTGCGGTCTTGCGCCCCCACGCCTGGATCATGCTCGGCCACTGCGCCGGCCTGCGCAATTCGCAGGAACTGGGCGATTACGTTCTCGCCCATGCCTATGTGCGCGAAGACCATGTGCTGGATGCCGATCTGCCCTTGTCGGTGCCCATTCCCGCGCTGGCCGAGGTGCAGGTCGCGCTCGAACAGGCGGTGGAGGAGATCACCCAGCTCGAGGGCCTGGAAACCAAGCGCATCATGCGCACCGGCACCGTCGCGACCTTCGACAACCGCAATTGGGAATTGCGCGATCAGGCCGAAATCACCCAGCGCCTCAGCCAGTCACGGGCGGTGGCGCTCGACATGGAATCTGCCACCATCGCCGCCAACGGGTTCCGCTTCCGCGTCCCCTACGGCACCCTGCTTTGCGTTTCCGACAAACCGCTCCATGGCGAACTGAAGCTGCCCGGCATGGCCTCGGACTTTTACCGCACCCAGGTCAACCGCCACCTGCTGATCGGCCTGCGCGCCATGGAAATCCTGCGCGACCAGCCCGTCGAGCGCCTCCACTCCCGCAAGCTCCGCAGCTTCGCCGAAACCGCGTTTCAGTGAATCGGGCTCGCGGCGGCGCGTCCGAGCCTGCGGCGGCCCTCAGCAGACTTTCTGTCCCGACTCACGAGGCTCAGGACCTTCGCCTCCCTTCCCCTTGAGGGGAGGGATCGAGGGTGGGGCTCCACGTATAGGGCACCGCACCAACCAACAGCCCGTTGGTCGTCTAGACCAGGACTCACAGCACCCACCAGCTGCCCCCTTTGATGGCAGAGGTCGGGAGCGGGTGCGAGAGCCACAGTGCTGAAACAATCAGCCGATCAACAGCCGCTAAGAAGACCCCCTACTCCTTGCCCGTACCCGGCTCCGCCAGCTTGCGGTGCGCTTCGGCCAGCATGCCCTTGGGCATCACATTGCTCAGCAGGGCCTGCATCTTGTTGGCAAAGCCTGAGACTTCATGGCCGTCGCCCCGCATCATCGCCTCGTAACCGGCTTTGGCGACCATCGCCGGATCGTCTTTCTTGCCGGTGCCGAGTTTGGTGTCCCTCATGTCGGCCACCGCAAAGATGTTGGTGTCGGTCGGTCCTGGCATCAGCACGGTTACGGTCACCGCCGTGTCCTTGAGTTCATTGCGCAATGCCAGCGAAAACGAGTCCACATAGGCCTTGGTGGCGTTATACACCGCCTGGAAGCTGCCGGGGATAAGACCCGCTATGGAGCCGGTGATCAGCACCTTGCCGGCATTGCGGTCACGCATGTCGCGCACAAATTTGTGCAGCAGATAGGTGGTGCCGACGACGTTGACGTCGATGACCTTCTGGATATCGGCAAAATCCTGATCCAGAAATGCCTTGCCAAGGCCCCGGCCGGCATTCGCCATCAGCACGTCCACCGGACGGCCGAGCGCGGCCACAGCGGCATAGAGTTCATCCACCCCTTCATAGGTCGAGAGGTCCGCCTGCACGGCCTCGACATCGCCACCGAACTGGCGCAGCGTTTCGGCGACATCATCGATGTCCGAGCCATCAGCGGCGATCACGAGATTATAGCCCTGCTCGGCGCAGTGCTTGGCAAGTTCAAAACCGATGCCTGAAGAGGCACCGGTCACAACGGCCAGTTTGTCGAATTCGGCCATGAGAGGCTCCGATCACTGAATGCGTCGGTCCCCAACGGTGGTCGAACTCGGCCGTTCCCGATCCTTAACGTTTCGTCAGGATCCGTTCATCTTTGTGGCGATCAGCGGCCCTTCACGACGGAAAAGCCCGCGTACTTGGCCGAGCTACCCAGCTGTTCCTCGATGCGGATCAGCTGGTTGTACTTGGCCAAGCGGTCCGAACGCGACAGAGAACCCGTCTTGATCTGCCCGCAATTGAGCGCCACGGCAAGATCGGCAATAATGGAATCCTCGGTTTCGCCCGAGCGATGCGACATCACCGAAGTATACCCGGCCCGGTGCGCAGTATCCACCGCGTTGAGTGTCTCGGACAGCGAGCCGATCTGGTTGACCTTGACCAGGATGGAATTGGCCACGCCCATCTTTATGCCCGACACCAGGCGCTCGGTATTGGTGACGAACAGATCATCGCCCACCAGCTGCACCTTCTTGCCAATGGCCTCGGTCAGCGCCTTCCAGCCATCCCAGTCATCCTCGGCCATCCCATCCTCGATGGTGATGATCGGATAGCGATTGGCAAGGTCCTCAAGAAAACGCACGTTGTCATCTGAAGACAAACTGCGCCCTTCGCCCTCCATCGCATATTGACCATTCTTGTAATACTCGGTCGATGCGCAATCGAGCCCGAGGAATACATCCTCGCCTGGCTTATACCCGGCTTTTTCTATGGACTTCATGATAAAGCCCAGCGCCTCGTCTGCGGACTTGAGGTTCGGCGCGAACCCGCCCTCGTCGCCCACCGCCGTATTGTGGCCCTCGGCCGCAAGGCCTTTCTTGAGCGTGTGGAAGATCTCCGCCCCGATCCGCACGGCATCGGCGATGCTTTCCGCCCCAGCCGGCAGGATCATGAACTCCTGCATATCGATTGGATTATCAGCATGTTGACCGCCATTGATGATGTTCATCATCGGCACCGGCAGCACATGGGCGTTCGGCCCGCCAATATAGCGGTAGAACGGCAACTCGCTCGATTCGGCCGCCGCCTTGGCTACGGCCAGCGACACGCCCAGGATCGCATTGGCGCCCAACCGGCCCTTGTTGTGAGTGCCATCCAGGTCAATCATCGCCTGATCGACGGCGAGTTGATCCAGTGCATCCATGCCCTGGATCTCGTCAAAAATCGCATTGTTGACGTTCTCGACCGCCTGCGTCACGCCCTTGCCGAGGTAAAGCGAGCCCCCGTCGCGCAACTCCACCGCTTCATGGGCACCAGTCGAGGCGCCCGAGGGTACGGCAGCCCGGCCAAAGGAGCCATCATCGAGCACCACGTCAACTTCGACGGTGGGATTGCCGCGGCTGTCATAGATCTGGCGGCCGGTAACGTGGATGATCGAAGACATGGAAGGCCCTTCCCTTGGGGGTTGCTCTTGCTGGGCCTGTTCCTAGACGGCGGGTGTCACAAGGAAAAGAGGGCACGATAAAAAAAGCCCGTCAACCTGGGTCAGCCAGTATTAAGAGCCTTACTCAGCCATATGCTCTGCTCGGTCACGCTCGGTAGCGGCTGCCAGATCCAGCACCTTCTGCAGATTGGCAGCGTGCCGGAACGAGGGCTCCTGGTTGCGCCCCTCCCGCACCGCCTCCACGAACCGCCGGTAGTTGGTAGGCACCGGCTCTACCTCCAGTTCCCGCCAGGTGCCCGTTTCGGCATCCTCGCCAAGACACGCCATCAGCTTCGGCTGATGATTGAGGTCGGAAATATCAAGGCCACCCTTGTCACCATAGATGCGTAGCCGCAGGTCGTTGAAATGCCCGGTGGCCCAACGAGTGGCGTGGATCACGCCCATCGCCCCATCGCGCATTTCGGCGGTCATGATGAAGGTGTCGTTGGCGTCCAGCACATATTCGCCGATCTGGTTGCCCTGCGCCTTGCCAAAGGTTCGCAGCCGGAAGAACACATCGGCAAACTCGCTCCCCACCACAAAGGACGCGAAGTCGAGAATATGGATGCCAATATCGCCCAGCACGCCGTTGGAGCCGTGCTGGCTGGACAAGCGCCAAAGCCAGGTGGGGGACGTCCGCCAATCGCCCCAAGCCTTGGATACCAGCCAGCTTTGCAGATAGCTGGCTTCGAAATGCTTGACCTGCCCAAGTTGCCCGGACGCGACAATGCGCTGGGCAGCCTGGATTTGCGGCACATTGCGATAGGTGAGGTTGACCATGCCGACCAAGCCGTGCCGCTCGGCGGTTTCCGTCATCTCCAGCGCCTTGGCGTAGTTGGTCGACAGCGGCTTTTCGCAGAACACATGCTTGCCGGCGGCGAGCGCGGCCATGGTGGTGGGGTAATGCACGCTGTCGGGCGTGATATTGGCAACAGCGTCGAACTCGCCCCATTCCAATGCGGCGTCAAGCGAAGCAAAGCCGCGCGCAATGTCATGGGCCTCCCTGAAGCCCTGCAGGCGATTGGGATCGGTGTCGACTGCCGCCACGAGGTCTACGCCCTCCACCTCACGGAACCCTTTGACATGGAGCCTGGCCATCCCGCCGGTCCCGAGAAGCAGTAGACGCATGAATACACCTTTGCTGTGCCATTTCGTTGCGCTGTCCCAACCCGCGGTTAGGGGCAAGGGTTGCGAGACAGCCCTATCCTAAGGACGCCAAC
>JAQGKH010000095.1 GCA_028290225.1 Devosia sp.
TGGAATACCTGATGCGCCATCCCGGCCGCGTTTAGTCGCGCGAGCAAATGCTCGACGGCGTCTGGGGCAACGAGGTTTTTGTCGATGAACGCACCGTGGACGTTCATATCGGCCGGCTCCGCCGCGCCATCAACCGGGCACGAGAAACCGACCCGATCCGCACCGTTCGCGGCGCCGGCTATGCCTTTGACGAACGCTTCGCCCAACCCGCCTGATCGGCCATCGCCCCGGCGGCGTTGAAGAACTTGTAACGATCCCCTTGAGCCTTTTGTTAAAACGGGCCTGCTAGGCCTGTTGCCTTGGCAGAACGGCGGGGCGGAAATGACTTCCACGGATCACGGCCTGGCGGACGCGCTGGCGAGCCGCGTCGCGGCAGCGGCAGTGCCAGCCCAATCCAGGGTGAACATCGCCATCCACCGCGGCTTGCTTGCCGCCGAACCGGCCTGGCGCGCCCTGGAGCGCGAAGCCATCTTCACCCCTTATCAGCGCTTCGACTGGATCCGCGAGATTGCCCGGTCCCAACGGCTGGCTGACGAGGATTTTATCGTCCTCCATGTCGAGTTCGACGGCCGCCCGGCAGCGTTGCTGCCCCTGCATCTCAATCGCAGGGCTGGCGTCACCTTTGCCGCGGTTCCCGGCTCATCTTTTGGCAACAGCGACTGGATGCCCGTTCGGCGCGCCGCTGCCGCTTGTCTGACCCGCCCGGTACTGCAGCAGGCTTTTGCCCAGTTGCGGCAACAGGCGGGCGTCGACGTGCTCAGCTTCGAACACCTGCCGCCGCGCTGGCGCGGCATTGATAATCCGCTGCTGAACTTTGCCCACCAACCATCGCCCGACCATTTCTATTATGCCGACATCGCCAGCAACATGCTTGAAACCCTGCCCAAGAAGCGGCGGGTCGATATCCTGCGCGGCCGCAGGCGACTGGAGGAAACGCTTGGGCCGGTGACCCTGCGCCGCGCCACCACCATCGAGGCGATCGATCAGGTCCACGCCGCATTCCTGGAGCATCGCTCCGTGCGCTTTCGGCAAATGGGCGTGCCCAATGTCTTTGCCGAGCCCCATTTCCGCGCCCTGTTCCGCCAGGGCGCCATTGCTGGCCTGGGCCAGAGCAAGCCGTCCGTAGCCTTGCACGCGCTTTATGTCGGCGACGAGATCGCCGCTACCGCTGTTGGCACCTATTCGCCCTGCCATTATTCCCAGTACATCAATTCCAACACCGATGGCCCCGCCTCCAAATACAGCCTCGTGGGATTGTTGATGTTCCTTTTGGTCGAAGACCTGATCGCCTCGGGGATCAGCAGCATCGACATGGGCGTGGGAGACTTTGCCTATAAGACCTCCTGGACGCAGAAAACCCCGATCTTTGACGCTGCCATCCCCCTGAGCCCCAAGGGAATTGCCGGCGCCGCCCTGCTTAATGCCAAGCGTTCGCTCAAGCGCCATATCAAGCAGAACGCCAAGCTTTGGGGCATGGCCAAGCAGTTGCGCCAATGGCGCCAAACCCAGCCGGACTAGCCTGGGGCCACGCTCCGTCTGGCCGGGTCCACCCGCCGGGCCACAAGGCTCGTCACGATCAGCCAGGTCAACACCGCAGCTCCGCCCGCAATGGCTATCGCCAGCAGCACCAGCCCGGTTTTGGGCGATACCGGGGCGCTCGCCACCGCCGGCTGCGACACGAGGCGCATATCGGGGAACGCCGCTCGGGCATCCACTTGCGCCCGCGCCGCTTCCCTCTGCGCAAGATAGTGCTCCAGCACCAGGCGCTGCCCTGCCGCCTCGCGCTCCAGTGCCGCAACGCTCACGCCGTCGCGCTCTTCACCGGCGGCCGTTTGTTGGAGGCTCTCCTGGTCAGCATTCAACGCTGCGGCAAGATCGGCCTCTGCCGCCGCCTGCCGCTCCAGTTCCTCGGCCACCTGCCGTGCCACCAGGGTGAGCTCGCGGTCCACTTCGGCAATTTGCGCCTGCAGCCCTGCAATGGTCGGGTGGTTCGGCGCCAGCCGGCTGGCTTGCGCCGCCAATTGCCCGCGCAAGCTGGCGCGCTGCTGGATAAGGCTGCCGCCCCGGGCATCCGCTGCCAGATCGGTACTGCCCACCAACGACCCGCCGGCCGCGATCCGTGCCCGCAATACCCCGGCCCGTGCAGCAAAGCCGCCACGCCGCTCCTGCGCCGCCAGCCGCCGCCCCGCCATGTCGCTGAGTTGCCCCGCCACGAGGCTTCCTTCGGGCAGGTTGCTGACCGTCCCGTTGGTGATGCGCAACCTGGCGACCGCCTCCTCGGCCTGGCTAACCTGCCGCCGCAATTCCGGTATGGCGTTGTTCAGCCAGGCCAGCGCCTGGCGTGCGTCATCGAGCCTCTGCTCTGCCCGCCGCGCCATCGCCGTTTCGGCGATGGTCAGTGTCAGCAACCGCGCCAGTTCGCGATCGCTCGCCCGAACCCGCAGCCAGATCATGGCCGTTCCCAGCTCATTGATCACCAATGTGCGCTCTTCCAGCGCCCGCACGGCAGCGTCGCGCGCGGCCGATCCGGTTTCGCCGCCATTGAACTCGGGCAGATCCGCCAGATTCAGTTTCTCCGCTGCTTCCGCTAAGGTGTCGCGCGAGCGCATCAATTGCACATTGCTCGAGACGATCGAGCGGTCGGTCCGGGTCTGCCCCTCAACGGCCATGCCATAGAAGTTGGGGCGTGGCTCCACCAGGATCGTGGCTGACGACTCGTAAAGGCGCGGCACGCGTGAGACCGCAACATAGCCCAGCCCCATCACCGCCCCGAGTACCAGCAGCACGGCCCAGCGGCGTGCCCAAAGCACGCCGAGCAGTTGATAAAGGTCGATCTGTGAATCAAACGCGCGCAAGCAAAGCGCCCCGGTCGGGAAATCCGTAGCGCACACTAGCGGTCTTCCCCTGTTCACTCGGTTAACCCCGTGCCGAAATGCTTGGGCAACCATACAAAAACAACCAGCGGCTTCAGCCCACCTGCCAGAGGGATCGCTGGCAATTGTTGATAATTACCGCATGATTTTCTTCATGCTTTGCTGCCTAGCGTTTCGACATTGAGGGTGGGGCGAAGATGACCAGCAAGCGTGTTGTTGTTTCAGTGGTGCTGGCGAGCCTTGTTCTGGCTTTTCTTGCAGTCATGGCTGTTGCGGTATTGCGCGAGGCACCTGGCACCAACAGCTACGCGCTCTTGGCGCAATCCTGGCTGCAAGGCCGTCTCGACACCGCCGTGCCCTGCTTTGATGGCGATTGCGCACTTTACAATGGCCGCACCTATGTTGTCTTCCCGCCCGCTCCCGGGCTCGTGGTCCTGCCCTTTGTTGCCCTGTTCGGCAGCGAATTTCAGTTCTTCCTGCCCTTGACCCTCCTGGCTTTCGGGCTAACCGGCTGGCTCTGGTGGCGCATCGCCGAGCAAAGCCTGCGCCTCAATCGGGATCTTGCCGTTCTGCTCGTGCTGCTGGTGCTGTTCGCCACCCCGCTGGCCTTTGTCACCATCCGCGGTGATCGGGTCTGGTTCTTTGCCCAGAGTTGGGGAACCCTGTTCAGCACGGCAGCCATTTACTGCGCCCTGGTGCGCCGCAACGGCTTGCTCGCCGGCCTTTTCATTGCGCTGGCCTTCCTGTCGCGGCAGATGACCATCTTCCACCTCCCCTTCCTCTACATCCTCCTCTTGGAAGATGGCGTGCCGCTGTTTCGCATCGACCGCGCCGCCTGGCGCCGGGTATTCACCCTCGCGGCGTTTCCGGTTCTGGGGGTGCTGGTTTACCTCGCCTATAATTACGTCCGGTTCGATTCCTTCACCGAAACGGGCTACAATCATATCTTCCCGCCCGAATTCGACACCGGCGTTGAGGCCGGCAATTTTCTCGTCGCGCGCGTGCGCGAATTGGGCATCTTTGCGCCCGACTACTTCATCTTCAACTTCTTCTACATGTTCATCGCCGGCCCGCATGTGGAGTTCACCGGCCGCTACCTGACCGAACTGGGCGCCTTCGACACCAACGGCGCTTCCCTGTTCCTGGTCACGCCCGTGCTGCTGCTCGCCTTCTTGGGGCCCTGGAACCGGGCATTCTGGTGGGGCTTGGGCACTTCGGCGGTGATCCTTGGCTTGACGCTGCTTTACCACTCCAACGGCTTCTCGCAGTTCGCCGCGCAGCGCTTCACCCTTGATTGGCTACCCGTCCTGCTGCTGTTGCTGGGTCGGGCGCTGAAGCCCGAATACGCGCCGCCATTGGCGGTATTGGTGGCCTATTCCATGCTGGTGACCCTTTCGATGATCGTGCTGGGGGGCGTTTTGGCAACCTAGCAGGACTTTGAAACACTCCCCGGGCAATGGGCTCAGGCACTCGGCTCCCGCAGCGCGGGCAGCCGCAACGCCGGATCCGCATTGACCGTGATGCCCCAGATCAGGCCCACCACCAGGAAGTAGTGACGCCAGTGATCGGTATCGATCACCCCAGATTGCACCACCAGCGGGATGAATACCGCGAGGGCCGGGATCAGCAACTTGCGTCGGCGAGGATCGGCCAGGCCGCGCAGCCCGCGCCAAAGCGTTGCCAGCACCAGCAGGTAATAGCAGGCGCCCCCGCCCCAACCATAGCCCTGGATCACGGTGACATAGGTGTTGTGCGGTTGCTCGATGATGCGCAGGTTGTGGAATTCCGTCGGGCCCAAACCCAGCGGATGCGACAGCGCCAGGTCGAACGCATAGCCCTGCCGGCCGAACCGCCCGGTATCGCCGGTGTCATAATCCTGCGCCACGCTTGCCCGCTCCTCGAACAGGCTCCCCACCTCGGGAATGCTCAGCAGCCCGGCAAACGCCACGAGGATCACGAGGGATCCCGCGAGCGCCAGGATCATCATCCGCACCTTGTCGCGGGCATAAGCCTCGAGCAGGAAGCACAGCCCGAACACCAGCAACGACGACAAGGCGAAATGCCCCCAGGCGGCGCGCGAGAAACTGAAGAACACGCCGATCATCACGAGCAGGAACAAGCTACCCGGGATCAGGAGCTTGCGGCCGTGGAGGAAAAACAGGTCCCGCAACACATACATCGCCGGCAGGATCAGGAACGGCCCATAAACATTGGGATCCTTGAACAGGCCTTTGGCCCGGCCATAAAGCACGAAGGTTTCGGCGTTGGGGATCAGCCCCAGATAAGCCAGCACCCCGAGCACCGACGATATTGCGACAATGGCCATATAGGCGCGCATGATCAGCCGCACCCGCCGCTCGGGCGCCTCGCCCACAAAATTGGCGACGAAATAGCTGGTGATGAACAAGAAGATGGTCACGGCCACGAAGGTGAACGCATCGCCCAGCGGCGTATAGCGCACCTGGAATGCCCCGATCATGCCGAACGGAATGAAAGCGACGGTGAGCAGCAGCAGGGGAATGGTGGAGCTGAACAAGCTCATGCCGGCGGCAACGGCCATCGCCAGCACCAGCACAAAGCTCAGCTCGTAGGGCGAGGGCTCAAACAGCACCACGCCACCCGAAAAGATCCAGACGGCCACCGCCGCATGAAACAGCCAAAGCACCCGGCTGCGCACGAAACTGCGCCCCAGCCGACTGCCGATACCGGCTTGAGGGGCAAACGCGCCCGCTATTTCAGCCATGAGCCCGGCCCTGCAGCGCTGCGGCGCCGCCTCGGCGCCGATCCACCTCGACACTAGCCAGGGTGCCGTGAAGGAAGTGCTAAGCACTCTGCCCGATTTTTCGCGCCCTCGCGCCCGCTTTAACACTGCCCTTTGCCCGACCCGCTAGGCTCCACCGCGGAGGGGCTCATGATCCAGCGGCGACACATCTTGGCTTTGGGCATGGCGGGTGGCGTTGCCCTCCTCGCCGCTCCCCTGCGCGCCCAACCCGCGCTCGAAGCTACCGCATTCGGCCTCGACGGCAGCTCGGACGCTGACCAGTCCTCCGCCCTGCAAGCCGCCATCGACGCCGCCACTGGCCTTGGCCAAGCCCTGGTCCTGCCCTCCGGCATCTATCCCGTTGCCGATATCCGCATCACCGCACCCTTGCGTCTGCAGGGCTCGGGCCGAACCGTCCTGGCGCTCGCCAGGGGCGATACCATCTTGTCCATCGTCGGCGCCGCCGATGTCACGCTCGATGGCCTCGCCTTTGCCGGCAATGGCGGGGGCACCGGGCGCAGCGACACCGGCCTTGTGCAACTGCAGGACGCCACCGGCGCGGTGCTGCGCGATTGCCGCTTCACCGACGCCCCGGCCCAGGCGCTCCTTCTTGCCCGCAGCGCCGCCACGGTCACCGGCTGCAGTTTCGGGCGCAGCGCCGACGCCGCCATTTTCTCCACCGACAGCCTTGGCCTGCACCTTTCGGGCAACCGCATCACCGGCTGCGGCAATGGCGGCATCCTGCTGTGGCGCTCCGAGCCCGGCTGGGACGGCTCGGTTGTCACCGGCAATACCATCGCCGACATCGATTGGCGCGACGGCGGCAATGGCCAGAACGGCAATGGCATCAACGTCTTTCGCGCTGATGGCCTGATTGTTTCTGGCAATCAGATCAGCAACTGCGCCTTTTCCGCCATTCGCCTCAACACCGCCAGCGATACCCAGATATCGGGCAATACCTGCACCCATAGCGGCGAAACCGCCATCTATTCCGAATTCGCCTTTTCGGGCTCCGTCATCGCCAACAATCTGGTGGATGGGGCCGCCGGCGGCATTTCCATGACCAATTGGGACAATGGCGGCCGTTTGGCGGTGTGCTCGGGCAATATCGTGCGCAACATCGCCGCCCGCTCGCTCACCAACCCCGATGTGAACCCCTATGGCATCGCCGCCGAGGCCGACGCCGTCATCACCGGCAATGTGATCGATGGCGTGCCCGGCATCGGCATCGGTGTGGGCTGGGGCCCGTTCCTGCGCGATGTGCTGGTCAGCAACAATCTGATCCGCAGCACTGAGAGCGGCATCGTCGTCAGCGTCGCCGAAGGTGCCGGTGCCGCCCAGATCACCGGCAATCTGATCTCGGACACGCCTCGGCCGCTGGTGGCCGCCCGCTGGACCGACATCGTTTCGGATCGCCTGCAGGAGGACGCCGCTCAGTTCCCAGCGCTCACCGTTTCCGGCAACACGCTCCGCTGACCCGCCTCAATAAGGTGAGCCGTCCTTGTGGGTAAATCGCCAGCCCCCGGGCGTGTGGTTCGCCACCAGATCGTCATCGGGATAGCTGCCGACATCCCCTGCACTGCGATCGCCGATCTCAAGGATCACGGCGGGCGTCCATGAGCGGTTTTCCAGATGGTGGCTGATGCCGCCTGCGGCAAAGCCCGCACACATCCCAGCCTCCAGCCGCTGCTCGTGTTCACCCGAAACCAGCCAGAGCTCGCCTTCGAGTACATAAACGAACTCGTCCTGGCGGCTGTGCCGATGCTGCAAGGCGCTCACCGCCCCCGGATTGATGGTGGTGCGGTTCACCCCGAAATTGCTGAGCCCAAACAGGTCCCCGAGGGGCTGCTTTACCCGTCCTTCCATTCGCGCCGCAAACACGGGCGGATAGTTGGACGGCTTGCTGCGGGTCGGCGCCTCGGCGGCGATGATGGCCAGAGGAGCCGCTTGCGGGTCATCCTGGTCCATCATCGCTGCCTCCGCTCAAAGGCTTAGCCGGCCGCCGTATAGGCTGTCTTGACCACGGTGAAGAACTCCGCGGCGTACTTGCCCTGCTCGCGCGGCCCGAAGCTCGAGCCCTTGCGGCCCCCGAACGGCACGTGGAAATCCACGCCGGCGGTGGGCACATTGACCATCACCATGCCAGCTTCAGCATTGCGCTTGAAATGCGTCGCATATTTCAGCGAGGTGGTGACGATACCCGCCGACAGCCCGAACGGGGTATCGTTGGAAACGGCCAGCGCTTCCTCGTAGTCCTTGACGCGGATCACCGATGCGACAGGCCCGAAGATTTCCTCGCGCGAAATGCGCATCTGGTTGGTGGTTTCGGTGAACAAGGTCGGTTGCAGGAAATAGCCTTCGGTGTCCTTCTGGACCCGCTCGCCACCGACCACCAGCTTGGCGCCTTCCTGCTTGCCGATCTCGATGTAATCGGTGTCCTGCTTGAGCTGGTTGGGATCAACCACCGGCCCGATTTCCGTGTCTTTGTGCAGGGCGTGCCCGACGCGCAGATTGCGCGCCCGCTCGGCCAAGCCCTCGACAAACGCGTCATGGATGCCCTCGGTTACGATCACGCGCGAAGAAGCGGTGCAGCGCTGGCCCGTGGAGAAGAATGCCGATTGCGCCACGCTTTCCACGGCAACCTTGAGGTCGGCGTCGTCCAGCACTACGACTGGGTTCTTGCCGCCCATTTCCAGCTGGAACTTGCGGTTGTGCTCGATGGAAGCAGCGGCAACGCGCTTGCCGGTCCCGACCGAGCCGGTAAAGCTGATCCCGCTCACATCGGGGCTGTCGAGCAGGGCCTGCCCCACCACCGAACCCTTGCCCATGACCAGGTTGAGCACGCCCTTGGGCAGCCCGGCGCGCTGTAGGATATCGACGATTGCCCAGGTCGAGCCCGGCACGAGGTCTGCCGGCTTGATCACTACAGTGTTGCCGTAGCAAAGCGCCGGCGCAATCTTCCAGCTGGGAATGGCGATGGGGAAGTTCCAGGGCGTGATGATGCCGATCACGCCCAGCGGCTCGCGCGTGATTTCAACGCCAACGCCCGGGCGCACGCTGGGGACCACTTCGCCCGTAAGGCGCAGCACTTCCCCGGCAAAGAAATCAAAGATCTGGCCGGCGCGCGTCACTTCGCCAATGGCCTCGGGCAGGGTCTTGCCTTCCTCGCGGCTCAGCAATTCGCCCAGTTCGGCCTTGCGGGCCATGATCTCGTCGGCCGCCTTGCGCAGGATGGTATGCCGCTCAAGAATGCCCGAGCGCGACCATGCCGGGAACGCCGCCTTGGCAGCGGCAATGGCCTGCTTGGTGTCCTCGGCCGAGGCGCGGGCATAAAGTCCCACCACTTCGGCGGTGTTGGAGGGATTGATGTTCTCGGCCCCGTCCGAGCCGACCCATTCGCCGTCGATCAGGTTCTGGTGCAGGTCAGTCATGGTGTCTGTGCCTTTCAAAAGCCAAGTCTTAGAGCAGGTTCGCCCCGGCCAGATCGCGCAGCAGATGGCTGGCGCCATAGGTCCAGGGCGGGCATTGGGTGGAAAGCTGAACCCGGTTGCGCAGCGTCCCCAGGCTTGGTGTGGAGATCGACACCACATCCCCCAGCTTGTGCGTAAAGCCCTTGCCTGCACCGCCGCGATCCTTGACCGGAGCGAACATGGTGCCGAGATAAAGCACCAGTCCGTCGGGATATTGGTGATGCTCGCCGATGGTGGCGGCCACAAGGGATTCGGGCGTGCGCGAAATCTGGCTCATGGACGAATGGCCATCCAGCACAAAGCCATCTTCTCCTTCAACGCGCAGGCTGATCTCGGCATTGCTCACTGTAGCCAGCGTGAAATCGTCGCTGAACAGCCGGACGAACGGCCCGAGCGAGCCCGAAGCGTTGTTGTCCTTGGCCTTGCCCAGCAGCAGCGCCGAGCGGCCTTCCACATCGCGCAGATTGACGTCGTTGCCAAGCGTCGCGCCGACGATGGCGCCAGTGCTGGTCACCAGCAGCGCCACTTCGGGCTCCGGGTTGTTCCAGCTGGAAACCGGGTGCAGGCCCACATCCGCGCCATAGCCGACCGAACTCATCGGCTGGCCCTTGGTGAAGATTTCCGCATCGGGCCCGATGCCAACTTCCAGATATTGGCTCCACACGCCCCGCTCGATCAGCGCGGCTTTCACCCGTTCGGCGGTTGCCGATCCTGGCACCAGCTCCGACAGATCGGTGCCGATCAATTCAAGGATTTCGCCACGTAGCGTATCGGCGCGGCCCTTGTCGCCCCGTGCCTGCTCTTCGATGACCCGCTCGAGCAGCGACACCACGAAGGTGACGCCCGATGCCTTGATCGCCTGCAGATCGATCGGAGACAACAGGCTGGGCTGCGCTGAGTCCATGGTGGCCGCAATGCTGTTTTGCAGAGCCGCCTCGACCGAGCCGATTTGGGTGCCTTGCGCCGAGCGGACATAGGCGGCCGCATTCACGCTTTCGGCGATATCGCGGACCGTGGCCATCCCCGGCGCGGTAATGTCGATCAGCGCATCGCCGCGCACAGTTACAATGCGGGGATACGAAAATCCCGGCACCCGCGCCCGTCCCAGCAATACGCCCTCGGGATAATCCTGCCCGCTCATTCAGCACCCTCCACCTGTTGAAGCCTCCCTACTCTCGCCCGTCCCCTCACGCAAGACCTTGCGGGCTGGCGCCCCGGCCTTTGCGCCCGGCCGGCTCCGGAACTCTGTTCAAGTCCGGTTCAGACGCGCCCCATTACTGACGCATTAGCTGTGGAAGTCTGCCCCACATCCTTCACGGAGTGTTCTCATGCGTCGCCTCCTTGCCTTTGTACCATTTGCCCTGCTGGCTGGACTGGCCCTGCCGGCCTATGCCGGCACCATCTCCATCGAAGGGCGAGGCGAAGTCACCGCCGCTCCCGATACCGCCTTCATCACGTCAGGCGTCACCACCCAGGGCGCAACTGCCCGCGAAGCGCTCGACGGCAACACCAAGGCCATGGCTGATCTGCTTGCCGAGCTCAAGGCCTCGGGGATCGAGGCCCGCGATATCCAGACCTCGGGATTTTCGGTCAGCCCCAATTACGTGTATTCCGATGAGCGCGACCCTAACGGCTATACGCTGCCTCCGCGCATCGCCGGCTACCAGGTGGCCAATGTCGTGACCGTCAAGGTTCGTGCCCTTGATCAACTCGGCGCCATTCTGGACAAGTCCGTCACCATTGGCGCCAACACCATCAACGGCGTGTCTTTCAGCGTAGAAGATCCCAGCGAGTTGCTGAACCAGGCGCGCCAGGCGGCCTTTGCCGATGCGCGCACCAAGGCCGAGCTTTACGCCGCCGCGGCGGGTGGATCGCTGGAGGACATCGTTTCGGTCAGCGAAGGACAAAGCTACAACGACCCCCAGCCCTATGCCGTCAAGGCAATGGCGGAAGCGGCACCTCGCATGGACGTACCGGTCGAGGCGGGTGAACTCACCTTTGCGGTCAATGTTTCAGTACAGTGGGAACTGGACACCCACGACTAGCATCCCAATCTCCTCCCTGAGGAGCATGGGCGGTGGGGACGAACCACCGTAGTCACCCGTCCCCACCACTTCTATCCTGCAAGCACCTTCCAAAGCATGTTGATGCTCACCAGCATGAGGAATGCCGCGAACAGGTAGCGCAGGGTTTTCTGGTTCATCCGGTGCGCCAGTGCCGCGCCGAACGGGGCGAACACCGCTGCCAATACGCCCACCAGCACCAGCGCGACGAGGTTGATATAGCCCAGGCTGAATGGGGGCAGCCCTTCCACGCCCCAGCCTGAAATCAGCAGCCCCAGCGTTCCGGAAAAGGCAATGGCGACACCGACGGCCGCCGAAGTGCCCACCGCCGCATGCATGCTCGACCCGAAGGCGACCAGCGTCGGCACTGTCAGCGCTCCCCCGCCCACGCCCATCAGGGCGGAAGTATAGCCCACCACGCTGGCGGCGATCCGGTGCACCAGGCGCGAGCCATGCAGATGGCCCATCAATTTGGTTTGCCAGGCAAACAGGATATTGGCCGCGATCAGGAATGCCATGACGGCAAACACGATCCGCAAGGTGTCGCCTGAAAACAACCCGGCCATCAGCCCGCCCAGCAGCGTGCCGCCCACAACAAACGGCACCCAAAGCCGCAGCGCCGCCGTGTCCACCGCGCCGCGCGCCCGATGCGCTCGCGCACTCATCAGCCCCGTGGGAATGATGATCGCCAGCGAAGTCCCCACCGCGACGTGCTGCACGACATCGGCGTCGAATCCCAGCAGCAGAAAGGCATTGCCCAGGGCTGGCACGACAATGGCGCCCCCGCCAACCCCCAGCAAGCCGGCGGCAAGGCCCGAAAACACGCCGGTAACCAGAAGACCCAACACAAACGGCCAGTAACCGATCAACTCGCCCCAGGCCATCACGGCTCTCCCAACACGTGCAAAACCATCTGGCGCCGATGCGGACGGCGCCGGTGCTCGAATAAAAACAATCCCTGCCAGGTGCCAAACACCGGCACGCCACCCACCACCGGGATGCCGATCGAGGTTTGTGTCAGCGCCGCCCGCAGATGTGCCGGCATGTCGTCGGGCCCCTCGGTTGTATGAACCAACCAGTCCATGCCCTCGGGCACCAGCCGCTCGAAGAAGCCCTGCATATCGGTTTGCACATCGGGATCAGCATTTTCCCCGATCAACAGCGAGCAGGAGGTGTGGCGGCAAAAAACGGTCAACAGGCCTGTGCCGATCCCGGCTCGGTCCACAAGTCGCCGCGCCGAGGCGGTGAAATCATAAAGACCTTGCCCCTGCGTGCCGATAGTCAGCGTTTCAACAACTTGATGCATGCAAGGTCCACCGGCCTGAGCCTCGCCTAGCATGGCTGTCCTCTCGCCGCCACCGTCGGCCGCCGCAATGCAGCCACTTTGTGCCGGAAGACACGGCGGGGCAGCGGGGTGGTGGAACCATGCCAAACCCCGGACGTTGCGGGCTTTGCGGGGATTAAAGCATCACCACGACACCCTGTCGTTTTGTTCAGAAGCCGTTCATCGGACATCCTGATGCTTGGTACTGAGTTTGATTTTAAAGGAATAACAGCAATGCGCATCCGAAACTGGCTCCTGACCAGTACGAGCCTGGGCCTTATGGTCATGGCCCCATTGAGCGTCTCGGCGCAGGAAACTGTCGCGCCCGAAGAGCTGCCACAGGCTTGCGTTGATGCCGGCTTCACCACGCTGGAATCGTGTATTGCCGCCCAGCCGGCAGGCGCCGACGCGGAAACCGCGCCCGCCGCGGAACAAGCACCCCCTGCAGGCGAAGCTACCCCCGAAGCTCCGGTCGAAGAGCCCGCCCCTGTTGAGGAGGCGCCTGCCGCTGAGCCCGCTCCTGTTGAGGAGGCGCCTGCCGCTGAGCCTGCCCCTGTTGAGGAGGCGCCCGCCGCTGAGCCTGCCCCCGCAGAAGAGCCCCCCGTTACGCAGGAAGCTCCCGCTGCTGAGCCAGAAGTAGCTCCCCAAGAAGCCCCACCCGTTGAGCCTGCTCCCGAAGCCGAACCGGCAATCGTCGAGGACGCTGCGCCTGCCCAAGAAGTTCAGCCCGCCGAGGAGCCGGCCGCCACTGAAGAAGTCGCGCCTCCGGAAGTCACCGGCCAGGACGCTGCACCAGTTGAGCAGCCAGCTGCCGCAACCGAGCAGCCGCAAGAACCAGCCCCTGAAACCACCACGCAGCAGGTCGCTCCGGAGACCACCACTGCCACCGAGCAGCCAGCCGCTTCGGAGTCGATCGTAACCCTGCCTGCTGAACAGCCGGTTGAAGTCATCGAAGACCTGCCTGAAGGCGTAACCGCAGAACAGGTCGCTCCCGTTCTCGACAGTGCCAAGGACGCCGAAACGGCTCCCGCCGAGGGCCAGCCAGCCGCGGCTCCTGCAGCGGCCCAAGCGGCTCCCGCCGAGCCCGCCGCTCCGCCCCCGACCAGCGATGCCGACGCCCAGGCCCGCTTCAGCGCCCCTGAAGAGGCTGCCGTTCTCGCCGTGCGCGAGGAAGAAGGCCAGGCCATCGAAGCCCAGGCCCTGCCGCCTCAGCAGGTGCCGCAGAACGTCACCATCGTTAACCAGACCAATGTGGTCAACAACGTCACCAACAATTCGACCACCAACAATACCACGGTCGATAATTCCACGACCAATATCGAACAGCAGAACAACGTTCAGCAGAACAATGTGCAGCAGAACAATGTGCAGCAAGCGAGCTATGGCGACACCCTGACCCAGGTCGTGGTGCAGCTGGGCAACCAGCTTTACGTCAACACCCCCGGTCAGGATACTTCGCGCTTCTATAATGCCGATGAAGACGAGGTCTTCTACGAGGAGCTCCGCAACGGCCGCATCCGCGAAACCGTGACGCGTCCCGACGGCACCCAGATCGTCACCGTCCGCAATCGCAATGGCGACGTGCTGCAGCGCACCCGTATCCGGCCCGATGGGCAGGAAGTGGTCCTCGCCTATTTTGACGAGCAATATGACGACGAGCTCCTGGAATGGCGCGATCCCGGTCAGGATCTTCCCCCGCTCCGGCTCAACATCCCCGTGCAGGAATACGTGCTTGACGCTGCCGATGCCGATCAGGACGAGGTTGAAGTGTTCTTCCGCCAGCCACCGGTCGAGCAGGTCGCCCGGCTTTACTCGATCGATGAAGTCAAGCGCTCCGCTCGCGTACGTGACAGTGTTCGCAAGCTCGAAGTGGGCGGCCTGACCTTCGATACCGGTGCTGCCACCATTGGCCAGGACCAGGTCGGCTCGCTGTCCAAGGTCGCCTCTGCCATGCTCGACCTGCTGGAGTCCAACCCGGCGGAAACCTTCCTGATCGAAGGTCATACCGATGCGGTAGGCTCCGATATTTCCAACCTGCAGCTGTCCGATCTGCGGGCGGCCACCGTCGCGCGTATCCTGACGGACTTTTATGACGTTCCGCCCGAGAACCTGGCGACCCAGGGTTATGGCGAGCGTTACCTGAAGATCCGCACCGAATCGCCTGAGCGTGAGAACCGTCGGGTGACCATCCGCCGCATCACGCCGCTGATCACGGTTGCCGGGCAGTAATCGCGCCGCACTTCGGGAATGCCGCAAGGCCGGGCTTCGTGCCCGGCCTTGCTTTATGGTCAACCCGTTTGGGGGGGAGCGGCTTACCTGTAATCACCGAAATGGGAACGAAACTATAGGCGAGGCGTTTCTTGGCTACGGAAAAGCATAGAGGAGTGAGTACGATGGCAATTCCAGAACGCGACACCGTTTATAACACCGATACAACGCGGACCACCTATGTGCGCGAAAGCAGCGGCACCGGTTGGTTCGTGGGCATTATCGTGGCTCTCGCCCTGCTGGCGATCGGCTATCTGGTGTTCTCCGCCAATT
>JAQGKH010000131.1 GCA_028290225.1 Devosia sp.
ATGGCGGCGCCGAGCACGCCAAGCGCGGGGCGCCAGCCGATGAGGTCGGCAAGAATTCCCGAAACGAGCCGACCGGCCATGCCGCCAATGGCGGTGCCGCCGATATAAAGGCCCATGGAAAAGCCCAGCGCGTCCGGGTCGAGTTCCTCGGCAAGGTAGACCATGGCAACGGCGGGCAGGCCAGACAAGGTCAGGCCCATCAGGGTGCGGATGAGCAGGAGCGCGGTCCAGTCGGGGGCCAGGGGCAGGATGAGCCCCAAGGCGGCGGTGAGCAGAATGGCCCAGACCATCAAGGTCTTGCGCCCGAGCCGATCGGACACCCAACTGGCGAGCAGCAGAGCTATCGCGAGGGTGGCGGTGGTGGTGGAAAGCGCCAGGGAACTGGTGCCGGCATCAAGCCCGAACTCCGCGGCGAAAATGGGCAGCAGCGGCTGGACGGAATAAAGCGAGGCAAAGATCGCAAAGGCCGAGAGGAAAAACGCCAGGTTTGCACGGACAAAATCGGGAGTGCCGCGGCGGATGATGGGCGTGCCGGCCATGAACAGAGCACCTTTGTTGCCGACGCAAAAGGATCAGGCGAGGCTCAGCGCTGCGCGAGCCCCGATCTTCTCACAGAGAATCGATCTGGTTCTGCAAGTCCTTGACGAAATTGTCCAATTGGGTCAACCGGTCGCGCTGCAGCCGGGCGGCGGCGAGGATGGAGCGCACCTTCTGGGTGGAGGCCTCGAGGTCATCGTTGACGATGATGTAGTCGTATTCGTTGTAGTGCTGCATTTCGAGCTTGGCATTGCGCAGGCGCTTTTCGATGGTGCCGACGCTGTCCTGGGCGCGGCGCTCCAGCCGGGCGCGCAACTCCTTGATGCTGGGGGGCAGGATGAACACCGTCACCATGTCCTTGCGGCTCCGTTCATAGAGCTGCAGCGTGCCCTGGTAATCGACGTCGAAGAGGATGTCATTGCCGGCCGCCAGCTGCTCTTCCACCTTGGCGCGCGGGGTGCCGTAGAAGTTGTCGTGCACCTGCGCCGATTCCAGCAATTCGCCGTCGGCCTTCATGCGGTTGAAGGTGGGCACATCGATGAAATAATAATGCGTGCCCTCGACCTCGTCGGTGCGGCGGGCGCGCGTGGTCACCGAGACCGACAGGCGGATATTGGGGTCCTGCCCGAACAAGGAGCGGGAAATGGATGACTTGCCCGCGCCGGACGGCGAGGCAATCACCAGCATCACGCCGCGACGTTGAGATTCCATGAGGCACGGCCCTGAGTGAGGTTCTGTTTGCTGGGTTGTTTAGCGAACAGGGCCTGCGGGTCAAGAGCCGTGGCAGATGTTAGCGTCGCACGGGCGCTTACTGAGTGGCGGGGGGCTCGGCCTCGCCGGCCTCTTCGGCTTCCAGCGCCTGGCGGGCGGCTTCCGCCTCGGATTCGGCCTGCTCGGCCGCTGCCCGCTCGATCTCGCGCCAGCGAGCGACGTTGCGCTGATGCTCGGCATAGGTTTCGGCAAAGACGTGCCCATCGGACGGCACCGGCCCCTTGGCGACGAAATAGAGATAGTCATGCGCATCGGGGTTGGCGACGGCCCGCAGCGAATCGGCGCCGGGATTGGCGATGGGCGTGGGTGGCAGGCCATCGATCTGGTAGGTGTTGAACGGCGTTTCCGCCTCGATTTCCGAACGGCGCAGACCGCGACCGAGCGGAGCCTGGCCATTGGTGATGCCATAGATGATCGTGGGATCGGACTGCAGGCGCATGCCCTGGCGCAGGCGATTGACGAACACGGCCGCAACCTGCGGGCGCTCGGCGGGAACGCCGGTTTCCTTTTCCACGATGGACGCAAGGACAACGAGTTCCTCGGGCGTCTGGATGGGGAGATCGGGATTGCGGGCGGCCCAGATGGTGTCCAGCTCGGCCTGCATGGCGGCCTGCATCTTGTCGACCACGGACTGGCGGGTGTCGCCGGGCATGTAGTCATAGCTGCCGGGGAGAAGCGAGCCTTCGGGCGGCAGCGGCGCGATTTCACCCACCAGATTGCTGTCGCCATTGATGCGCTGCACGGCTTCCCAGGTGGTCCAGCCTTCAGGGATCACGACCGCATAGCGAATTGGATCGCCTTCGGTGAGTTCCTTGAGGATATCGGCCATGCTGGCGCCGGCGGGGATGGTGAAATCACCGGCCTTGAGCCGCCCCTGGCGCTCCATCGCGCGGCCGCCCAGCTGGAAGATGTAGCGGTTGGAAATCAGCCCCTGCTCTTCGAGGCGCTGGGAGGTGGTGCCCAGGCCATTGCCTGATTCGACGCGGAAGGTGGTGTCCTGGCCGAGCGGGCCTTCGCCATAGAACTGGGAGGCGCCGTAAAGCAGTGCCCCGCCGGCGGCCAGCACGCCAATCACCAGAAACGTCAACAAGCCATTGAGGATGTCGAGGAAACCGTTGCCGGAACGCCGACGCGTGCGCCGGACCTTTGAATCGGCCATGTTATTGCTGCCCCCGCCCCTGGTTGTGAATCTATGCAGGGCTTCGTTTCATCGCAATGGCACAAAACTGTGGCATAGGCGGCCGACGGACAGCGGTAGCGCCAGATAGCGCTACCGGTTCCGGCGGTGTTTGCCTTACCCGGCCTTGCGCATCACCAGAGTTGCGTTGGTGCCGCCAAAGCCAAAGGAATTGGACAAGGCCACGTTGATCTCTTTCTTGCGCGGTGTCTTGGGCACAAGGTCCATGGTGGTTTCCACCGATGGATTGTCGAGATTAAGGGTTGCCGGGGCAATGCTGTCGCGCATCGCCAGAAGGCAGAAGATGGCTTCGACCGAGCCCGCGGCGCCCAGCAGGTGGCCGATCGCCGATTTGGTGGAGCTCATCACGGCGCCGGCGGCAGCGTCGCCCATGACGCGCATGACCGCGCCCAGCTCGATCTCGTCGCCCAAGGGGGTCGAGGTGCCATGGGCGTTGATATAATCGATCTCGGAAGGCGAAATCCCAGCGCGCTTGATCGCCGCTCTCATGGCGCGGAAGCCGCCATCGCCATCGGGCGAGGGAGCCGTGATGTGGTAGGCATCGCCGGAAAGGCCATAGCCGACCACTTCGCCATAGATCTTGGCGCCGCGCGCCTTGGCCCGCTCATAATCCTCGAGAACCACGATGCCCGCGCCTTCGCCCATGACAAAGCCGTCGCGATCGCGATCATAGGGACGCGAAGCGGCCTCGGGATTGTCGTTGAAGCCGGTGGACAAGGCGCGTGCCGCGGCAAAGCCGGCGAGAGCCAGCCGGTTGACGCAGCTTTCGGCGCCGCCCGCTACCATCACATCGGCATCGCCCAGCGCGATCAAACGGGCCGCATCGCCAATGGCATGCGCGCCAGTGGAGCAGGCGGTCACCACCGAATGGTTGGGACCCTTGAGACCAAAGCGAATCGAGACATGGCCGGAAGCCAGGTTGATGAGGCGCCCCGGAATAAAGAACGGGCTGATGCGGCGGGGGCCCTTTTCATGGAGAGTGACGGAGGCATCATAAATGCCGCCTACGCCACCAATGCCAGAGCCGATCAGAACGCCGGAGCGCTCCTGATCTTCCTGAGTTTTGGGCTCGACGCCTGCGTCCTGGATGGCCTGAGTCGCGGCAGCCATGGCATAGACGATGAAAGGATCAACCTTGCGCTGTTCCTTGGTGTCCATCCAGTCATCGGGATCATACTTGCCCTCGGCATAACTGCCGAGCGGCAAGCGATGGGCGATCTGACAGGCGATATCGTCGACCTGGAAATCGTCAATCCGTTTCGCGCCACTTTTACCAGCCAGAAGATTGGCCCAGGTTGCTTCCACGCCACAGCCCAACGGCGTGACGAGACCCAGCCCAGTGACGACAACGCGGCGCAATTCCATGGTCGAGCCTATCGTGCGCCGGCCTTAGCCGACTGCCTTGGTGAGGAAGGAAACTGCGTCACCAAAAGTCTGGATGGATTCGGCAGCGTCGTCCGGGATCTCGACCGAGAATTCTTCCTCGAAGGCCATCACCAGTTCGACCTGATCGAGCGAGTCAGCGCCCAGATCGTCGATGAAGCTTGCCTTTTCGACAACCTTCTCGGCATCCACATTGAGGTGTTCCACAACGATCTTGCGGACCCGATCAGCGACATCGCTCATATTTGACTTCCCTTTTTCGAAATCGAAGTTTCGATTGCTTCTTATTGGCGCCTTGCCAAATCTTCAAGCGCCGTCTTGGGCTGATGCGCTGGAATAACAGCTCCAAGCGCGGCCAGCACTAGCGGGGCCGTGGTTGCGGTGAGCACACAAACGGCACTCTCCGCCTAGTTCTAACGCGGCAGCGGCGATTTAGATCATCGCCATACCGCCGTTGACGTTGAGGGTGTGCCCGGTGATGTAACCGGCGGCATCGCTGGCGAGGAACACCGCGCAGGCGGCAACCTCCTGCGGCGTGCCCAATCGGTTGGCAGGAATGGTCGACAAGATGGCTTCGCGCTGCTTGTCGTTGAGCTCATCGGTCATGGCCGAGGCAATGAAACCGGGGGCAATGGAGTTGACGGTGATGTTGCGTGACGCGACCTCATGGGCCAGCGCCTTGTTCATGCCGATCAGCCCCGCCTTGGAGGCGGCATAGTTGCCCTGCCCCGGATTGCCCATGACGCCGACCACGGAGGAAATGCCGATGATGCGGCCGAAGCGCTGCTTCATCATGCCGCGCAGCACGGCGCGGTTGAGGTGAAAGGCGGCAGTGAGGTTGACGGCAATGACGTCGTCCCACTCCTCATCCTTCATGCGCATAAAGAGATTGTCGCGCGTCATGCCGGCATTGTTGACCAGGATATCGAGCCCGCCCAGGGCCGCCTCGGCCGATGGGACGAGCTTGTCGACCTCGTCGAGCCTGGACAGGTTGGCCGGCAGAATCGGGCATTCGGCGCCGATCTCGCGGGCCGTATCCTCCAGCGCCCCGACACGGGTGCCGCTCAAGGCAACCCTGGCGCCTGCCGCCGCGAGTGCCTTGGCGATCTCGCGGCCGATGCCGCCACTGGCGCCGGTGACCAAGGCGCGCTTGCCGGTCAAATCAAACATGGAGCAACTCTCCGCTAAAGAATGGTCGAGGTTGGCGCCGCGTCACGCCGACAAGGTCGCGGCAAAGGCTTCGATGTCGGCGGGCGAGTTGAGCGCCACAGCAGTTGCCTCAGGGTTGATGCGCTTGGCAAGGCCGGTCAGCACCTTGCCGCTGCCCAGCTCGGCCAGATGGGTGACACCACCCTCGCCGGTAAGCCAGGTGACGCTTTCGGTCCAGCGCACGACGCCGGTCACCTGCTCCACCAGGCGCTGGCGAATCTGGACGGGATCGGAAATGGGCGCGGCCAGCACATTGGCGACCAGCGGCACGACGGGCGCCTGCAGCTGCACCTCGGCCAGGGCCTCACGCATGGCATCGGCGGCGGGCTGCATCAGGGCACAATGGAATGGGGCGCTGACGGGCAAGAGCAGCGCCCGCTTGGCGCCGCGCGCCTTGGCAATCTCCACGGCGCGCTCGATGGCCCCCGTGGCGCCAGACACCACGACCTGGCCCGGCGCATTGTCATTGGCGACGTCGCAGATCTCGCCCTGCCCGGCTTCGTGCGCAATGGCGCGGGTGGTTTCGAGATCAAGGCCAAGCAACGCCGCCATGGCGCCATGCCCGACGGGAACGGCCTTTTGCATCGCCTGGCCGCGGGTCTTGAGCAGGCGCGCGGTATCGGGCACCGACAGGGCGCCCGCAGCGCAAAGGGCCGAATATTCGCCCAGGGAATGGCCCGCAACGAAAGCTGCATGATCGGCCAGGCGTACGCCGCGTGATTCGAGCACGCGCAGCACGGCGAGGCTCACCGCCATCAAGGCAGGCTGGGCATTTTCGGTCAGGCGCAGAATATCGTCCGAGCCCTCGAACATGATGGCCGACAAGCGCTGGTTGAGCGCTTCATCCACTTCCTGGAACACCGCCCGAGCTTCGGGAAAACTCGACGCCAGATCCTTGCCCATGCCGACGGCCTGACTGCCCTGACCGGGAAAGGTGAATGCATAGCGCGTCATGACGGCGTCCTCTGGTTGGGGGAGCAGCGCTGCTCCCTGCATTGATGGCGCGTTTGCCGGGAGTGTGTGGCGGAGTCAAGGCGTGGCAACCGCCCGGGCGGCGCCGATCTTTACGGGTTCAGTCCGGCAGCCTGGCGCGCCGAGCGTTCGGCGACATCGCCGGCCTGGCGAATCTCGACCTCGGTTTGTCCCAAGGCGCGGGCGCCTTCCTCGGCTGCGCGGCGGGCCGCGACCACGGCATCCTGTTTCATCTGCTCGGTCATGGTGCCGGCGCGGGCACGCAGGTCATCAATGGCAGCCTGGGGATTGCGCAGGGCGTCGAGGGCTGGGGCGAGGCTTTCGGGCACATTGATCTGCACGGTCCGCGAGCCATCCGCATTGGTTTGCACGCTCGCCGCGGGCTCGTTGTCGGGGGCATTGTCGCAGGCGGCAAGGCCGACAAGCAGAAGAATGGATAGCGGCGCCAAAAGCGTTTTCATGCGATGCAAAGCTCCATGGGATGTCCCCGATGAGAAGGGCAAAGCCTGAAGCGGCAAGCGGTTCCCAAAGTCGGGCGCGGCGAAAAACCTTGTGCGGAAGCGCGCTTTGCCCTATGTGACGCCCAGCATTCGTTTGGCCGGGGGCTGAACGGAGGGTTGGCGCATGGGTTTCCCAGGCGCCGATAGGACACACCGTCCGGCCTCCCGTGTTCCCGCTCTTTGCAAGACTGCTTTGACGCCTTTCCGGGCTTCAAGGAGGCTCCGCGCCAGCCCATGCACTGTGTTGAACCACAAAGGAAGGCGCATCAATGGCCCTTTACGAGCATATCTTCCTGGCCCGCCAGGACGTTTCCCAGCAGCAGGTCGAAGAGCTGACCGCTGCCCTGACCGAAGTTCTCGCCACTGGCGGCGGCAAGGTCACCAAGAACGAATATTGGGGCCTCAAGGGCCTTTCCTACCGCATCCGCAAGAACCGCAAGGCGCATTACACGCTGATGAACATCGACGCACCGGCGCCTGCCGTTGCCGAGATGGAACGCCAGATGCGCATCAATGAAGACATCCTGCGCTTCTTGACCGTGCGCGTCGACGAGCTGGAAGAAGGCCCATCGGCCATGATGCAGAAGCGCGACCGTGACGATCGCGGCGACCGCGATGGCGGCCGTCCGGATCGCGGTGGCGACCGTGGTGGTTTCGGCGGCGAACGCCGTCCGCGCCGTTTCTAAGATAAGGACAGTTTAGCTATGGCAATCAAAGACCTTACTACCGCCCAGGCCCGCCGTCCGTTCCAGCGTCGGCGCAAGACCTGCCCGTTCTCGGGCGAAGGCGCTCCCAAGATCGACTACAAGGACGTGCGTCTGCTCAGCCGCTATGTGTCGGAGCGCGGCAAGATCGTGCCCTCGCGCATCACCGCCGTTTCGGCGCTGAAGCAGCGTGAACTGGCACGGGCGATCAAGCGGGCCCGCTTCATCGGCATCATGCCGTATGCCGTCCAGTAAGATCGCTGAGCTGGCGATCTAGCGGGGGTTCGCTGCGCTTCCGGTGCTCACGTACCCAAAGTACGCTGCGCGCCGGTTCTCGCGAACCACCGCTATATCATCCAGCCACCGACTTTCTGTTTGGCCTCCAGTTGCTCTCCAGGGGCTGGCGGCCACAGTGCCCCTTATCGGTGCACATCGCTGGGGTTCCGGATGGTCCGGGGCTCCTAACCGTCCATGAGACGGGACAGCCACAAGGAATATCGCAATGAAAGTTATCCTGCTCGAGCGCGTCGGCCGCACCGGCTCCATCGGCGACGAAGTTTCGGTCAAGGACGGGTTTGCCCGTAATTACCTTTTGCCCCAAGGCAAGGCACTGCGCGCCACGGCCGCCAACCGCGCCAAGTTCGAAGGCGAACGCGCCCATATCGAACAGCGCAATGAAGAGCGCCGCACCGCCGCCGCCGGCATTGCGCAGGGTCTGAATGGCCGTGTCGTGGTGATCATCCGCCAGGCCGGCGAAACCGGCCAGCTTTATGGTTCGGTCGCATCACGCGATATCGTGGAGGCCCTCGCCGCCGACGGTTATACCGTGCAGCGTTCGCAGGTCGACCTGGCCGATCCGATCAAGTCGGTCGGCATCCACACCGTGGCGCTCAACCTGCACGCGGAAGTTGCCGTCACCATCACGGTGAACGTGGCGCGTTCGGAAGACGAAGCCAGCCGCCAGGTGGCCGGTGAGGACCTAACCGTCACCCAGTATGACGACGACGAGGCGGGCGACTTCGCCGCCGGCCAGGCCGACGCGGCCAAGGACGATCGCTTCGACGACTCGATCTAGATCTTCCTGCCCAAGTTTGACAAAGGCCGGGCACCCTGCCCGGCCTTTTGCTTTTCCGCCGGAACCGCTACCCGCCGCCATGTTGCCGCGTTCGTGCGCTAGCAATGTGGAACTGGCCACCCTTCCCCGTTATGCCCGGAGTTCACAGCCTTGTTCGCCAGCCGTTAACCTTTGTGGCTTAGCGCGAGACTCCTGGCTGCGTGCCATGGTTAAGAATAGTTAACGATCCTCAGGAGGTCCGCATGGCAGAGATCGCGCACTTCCCCCGTGCCGAGGAAAAACCGTTTCGCCTGGCGCCCCACAATGTGGAGGCCGAACAGGCATTGCTGGGCGCTATCCTCGTCAACAACGAAGCGTTTTACCGGGTTTCCGATTTTCTGGAGCCGGTGCATTTCTACGAGCCCATCCACCGCGAAATTTACGAGGTGATCGGCAAGTTCATTCGCGCCGGCAAATCGGCCGACCCGATCACGATCAAGGGCCACCTGCCCGAGCAGCTGCTCGCCGATATGACCATGCCGCAATATCTGGCGCGGCTGGCGGCGGAAGCAACAACCGTGCTCAACGCCGCCGATTATGGCCGGGCGGTGCATGACCTGGCGCTCCGACGCTCCCTGATCCTCATCGGCGAGGAGATGGTGAGCAATGCCTATGAGGCCGAGGTCGAGACCACGCCCGAAAAGCAGATCGAGGAGGTCGAGGGCGCCCTGTTCCAGCTGGCCGAAAAGGGCCGCTATGATGGCGGCTTCCAGGCGTTCAATGCCGCACTCAAAGACGCCATCCAGATGGCGGGCGAGGCTTATGGGCGCGACGGTTCGCTTTCGGGCACGGCGACGGGGCTGGTCGATCTCGACCGGCTGATGGGCGGGCTGCAACGCAGCGACTTGATCATCCTTGCGGCACGCCCTGCCATGGGCAAGACCTCGCTCGCCACCAATATTGCCTTCCATGTCGCCAAGGAGTGGAAGGGCGACGTGACCCCGGATGGGCACCGCAAGAGCGTCAATGGCGGGATCGTCGGCTTTTTCAGCCTCGAAA
>JAQGKH010000142.1 GCA_028290225.1 Devosia sp.
TGCCGAGCTCCATTGCAATCTTGTCGCGCATGATTTTTCCTTAAACTGCGTAGAGTGGAATTTTAAGCTGGGTGCCGTTGAACATCACGACCCAATAGGCCTGTTGATTGGCACCGAGATCTGACCCTCTGAGGGCAGAAGTTTTCACTGAGATTTGACCCATGTTTTGATCGTCCCCGGGCTGTTGGTCGGGGGACATGGGAGTGATCGACATGGCGTTATTGAGCGTAATCCGGCGCTGGCATTTCCGTGAGGGGGTGCCGATCCGGGAGATCGAGCGGCGCACGGGATTGTCGCGCAACACGATCCGAAAGTACCTGCGGTCCGACACGGTGGAGCCGAAGTTCAAGCTTCCTGCTCGAGCAAGCAAGCTTGATCCGTTTGCCGAGAAGCTTTCGGACTGGCTGCGAGTGGAAGCTGGTAAGTCGCGCAAGCAGCGCCGGACGGCCAGGCAGATGCACCATGACCTTGTGGTCCTGGGCTATGAAGGCTCCTACGAGCGCGTCGCGGCGTTTGTGCGGAGCTGGAAGGCCGAGCGGCAGCGAGAGCAGCAGACCAGCGGGCGCGGCACCTTCGTCCCCTTGGTGTTCGGGCCGGGCGAGGCCTTCCAGTTCGACTGGAGTGAAGACTGGGCCATCCTGGCCGGCGAGCGCACCAAGCTTCAGGTAGCCCACACCAAGCTGTCCCATAGCCGAGCATTCATCGTGCGAGCCTATCTGCTGCAGAGCCACGAGATGCTGTTCGATGCATTGACCCAGGCGTTCCGGGTGCTTGGTGGGGTGCCCCGTCGCGGCATTTTCGACAACATGAAGACCGCCGTTGATCGGATCGGCTCGGGCAAGGCCCGGCAGGTCAACGCCCGGTTTGCTGCCATGGCCAGCCATTACCTGTTTGAGCCCGAGTTCTGCAATCCGGCCTCGGGGTGGGAGAAGGGACAGGTCGAAAAGAATGTCCAGGATGCTCGCCGGCGACTATGGCAGCCCTTGCCCAGCTTCCCTGACCTCCAAGCCTTGAACACCTGGCTCGAGGAGCGATGCATCGCGCAATGGAGCCAGATCGTGCATGGCGGGCTTCCAGGCAGCGTCGCCGATGTGCATGCCGGAGAGGTTCCGAGCCTGATGGCATTGGGTCGCCCCTTTGATGGCTTTGTTGAGCAGACCAAGCGCGTATCCCCGACTTGCCTGGTGCACTTCGAGCGCAACCGCTACAGCGTGCCGGCCTCGTTTGCCAACCGCCCGGTCAGCCTGCGCATCTACCCCGAGCGGATTGCCATTGCGGCCGAGGGGCAGATCCTGTGTGAGCATGAGCGGATCATCGAGCGGTCCCACCAGCCGGGACGCACGGTTTATGACTGGCGGCACTATCTGGCGGTGATCCAGCGCAAGCCGGGTGCCCTGCGCAATGGCGCTCCCTTCGTTGATCTGCCAGAGGCGTTCCGGCGATTGCAGGGTCATCTGCTCAAGCACCCCGGCGGTGACCGCGAGATGGTGGAGGTCATGGCGCTGGTGCTGCACCACGATGAGCAGGCGGTTCTGTATGCCGTGGAGCTGGCGCTCGAAGCGGGCGTTCCAACCAAGACCCACATCCTCAACCTTTTGCATCGTCTGGTCGATGGCAAGGCCAGCCAGGTCGCGGCGATCGATGCCCCCCAGGCGCTGGTATTGCGCCAGGAGCCCAAGGCCAACGTCGCGCGCTATGACACGCTGCGCGGCAAGGATGTGCGCCATGCGTCATGACCCTGCCAGCGCCGCCGTTGTGGTCATGCTCCGCAGCCTCAAGATGTATGGCATGGCCCAGGCTGTCGGGGAGTTGGTCGAACAGGGTGCACCAGCATTCGACACCGCAGTGCCGATCCTGTCCCAACTGCTCAAGGCCGAGCTCGCCGAGCGGGAGGTCAGGTCCATTGCCTATCAGCTCAAGGCAGCCCGCTTCCCCGCCTACAAGGATCTGACCGGCTTCGACTTTGCTGCCAGTGAGATCAACGAGGCTTCGGTACAGCAACTTCATCGCGGCACGTTTATCGAAGGCGCTGATAATGTGGTGCTGATCGGGGGCCCCGGCACCGGCAAGACCCATATCGCCACCGCGCTTGGCATCCAGGCCGTTCGCCATCACCACAAGAAGGTTCGCTTCTTTGCGACCGTCGACCTGGTCAATGCACTCGAGCAGGAAAAAGCCGCCAACAAGGCTGGCCAGCTTGCCGATCGCCTGCTGCGCCTCGACCTGATCATCCTCGATGAACTGGGCTATCTGCCGTTCAGCCCGTCAGGCGGGGCGCTGCTGTTCCATCTGCTCAGCAAGCTCTACGAGCAGACCAGCGTCGTTATCACCACCAACCTCAGCTTCAGCGAATGGGCCGGCGTGTTCGGCGACGCCAAGATGACAACCGCTCTGCTCGATCGGCTCACCCATCATTGCCACATCCTGGAAACCGGTAACGATAGCTTCCGGTTCAGAGCAAGTTCTGCAGAACCCAAAACGCGAAAGGAAAAGCCCGCCACTTGACCATCCCCGCACCGCGGGAAACTATCGTCCAACCGGGTCACTTCTCAATGACAATCCCGGGTCAGATCCGAGCGACAATCAACAGATGGTGAAGACGACGAAGCAGTCAACCAGTGGAAGGCACAGTACACGGTGTGGACACACTTTGGAGATTGGGTCTCCGAAGAGTGCT
>JAQGKH010000153.1 GCA_028290225.1 Devosia sp.
GCTGCCCCACCCGAGGTCAACAGCATCGCCGCCGACTTGACCGCCCCCATGCACAGGCAGATGACCGGCGCCCCAAGGCGCACCGGCTTGCCATCCGCCATATACTCCACCGCCGTGATGCGGTGACCGTCCGAGTGCAACCGCACCACCTCGGCATTCCGCAGCAGCGTCACATTCGGGTACTTCAACGCCTCGGCCAGCCCGCGCGACGCAGCGCCGACTTCAGCTTCTTCGTCAGATAGACATGCGCGCCGAAGTTCGACCTTTGCCAGTGCAGCACGATGCGCCCGTCCCTGACCATCACCCGGCTGTCCGGGTTCGGCAAATCCTCCGACATCGTCATCAGGTGCATCGAATATTCCGCAATGTACCGGCTCAGCCAAAGCGGCCACCCCGTTTCCGCCGCCAATATCGGCCCCGTCACCTTGCCCAGCATCTGCACATTGCCCAAGGGCTTGTCGCCCGGCCCGCCCTTCAGATACCAGTCGTTGAACTGGATCGTTTTCTCATACACGGAATCATTCCGCCGGAACGGGCTGAACGCCAGCACGGCCGAGATGTTGTGGTTCATGAAATTGCGCCCGACCTGATCGGAGCTGTTGGCAAGACCGTTGGGCCGATCCTTGTCGGCGGAGGCCAGCAGAAGGGCGGCCGATTGCACGGCGCCCGCACTCAACACCACAATCGGGGCGGACAGTACTTCACGACCGTCATTGCGCTCGACTTCGACGCCGGTGATCTTGCCGTATTCATCGGCGATGAGCCGCGTGGCGCGGGTCCCCGTCACCAGCGTGACGTTGTCGTGCCGTAGTGCGGCCGCCAGGCCGACGCTTTCGGCATCGCTCTTGGCGCCCACGGTATCGGGAAAGGCGTCCCATGGCGTCTTCGCCCGGGCCAGCCAACGGTCCAAATCCACACCCAGCGGAAGGCTGGATGGGTGCAGGCCAACCGACTTCAGGCGGCGGCGGACGTCAGCTATCGCGGGCTCATCGGGAAGAGGCGGAAAGGGGTAACCGCCCGAGTGCGGCGGCTCGGTCGGATCTTCCGTTGCCGTGCCCCGGACGCGGTATAGCGTTTCGGCGGCCTGGTAGTCAGCTTCCATATCCTCGTAGGAAATGGGCCAGCCCGGTGTGGTTCCGCCGAGGTGCCGCATCTTGGCAAAATCCTCGCGGCGATAGCGGATGAGCACGGCGCCGAAGAATTTGGAGTTCCCACCGGCCAGATAGTAGTTGCCCGGGTTGAAGCCGCGGCCAGTGCCATCGAGCCACGTTTCCTTGGGGCGAAAATGGCCCCGGCCGAAGATCGCGCCGGCATCGCGCGCTTCGGGGCTGTCGAGCAGGCGATCGCCCCGCTCGATGATCATGATCCGGCGGCCTGAAGGCGCCAAGGCAGCAGCCATGGTGCTCCCGCCGATGCCGGAGCCGATGATGATGACATCGGGCTTCATCAGGGAATACGTGCCTCAGTCGCGGGATCGAAAACGACCGCCTTGTCCATGTTGATGGCGAACTCGAAGCGGTCGCGAGCGGCCACTGAAGCATCCGCCCGCATGCGCGCCACGACATCGCGGCCCGAGGCAGTCATGGTGACGAAGGTATCGGAACCTGCCGGCTCGGTGACGGTGACGAGGTTGGAGAACCGCTGGATGTTTTTGGACTTGCGATCCGCGCCATCAATGTCGGTGATCGCTTCGGGGCGGATGCCGAGCATGACGTTCTTGCCATCCCAGCTGGCTAGATTGGCCTGGCTGAACTGAAGCAGCTGAGGCTTGCCTTCAACGTCCGATATCTCGGCATAGGCGAGGCCATCGCGCAGCTTGACAGTGGCGGGAAGGATGTTCATGGCCGGCGATCCCATGAATGTCGCGACAAACAGATTGGCAGGCGTATCGTAGATTTCCTTGGGGGTCCCAAGTTGCTGGATATAGCCCTTGTTCATCACGGCAATGCGGGTGGAGAGCGTCAGCGCCTCAATCTGATCGTGCGTCACATAAACGATGGTCGTTCCCAGCTTCTGATGCAGTTTCTTGATTTCGGTCCGCATGTCGACGCGCAGCTTGGCATCGAGGTTCGAGAGCGGCTCGTCGAACAGGAAGACGTCAGGCTTGCGCACCAGAGCGCGACCCATGGCAACGCGCTGACGCTGGCCGCCGGAAAGGTGCCCGGGTTTGCGTGCCAGGAGATGGTCGATCTGCAAGAGCTTGGCGACGTCGGCCAGCAGCTTGTCGCGTTCCGCCTTGGGCACGCCGTGCATCTCGAGGCCAAACGTCATGTTCTGGGCCACGGTCATGTTCGGGTACAAGGCATAGCTCTGGAAAACCATGGCGATGTTGCGTTTGGACGGATGCACCCCGTTCATGACCTGGCCACGAATGCTGATGTCGCCCGAGGTGATCGGCTCCAGCCCCGCAATCATGTTCATCAGGGTGGACTTGCCGCAGCCGGACGGGCCGACAAGCACAATGAACTCCCCCTCCTCCACCGAGATGTCGACTTCGTGCAGAACCTGCACGGAACCATAAGCCTTGGAGACGTGCGAGATATCGAGGAAACCCATGGGTTCAACCTTTCACGGAGCCGGCCATCAGGCCGCGAACGAAGAAACGACCGGCAACGATGTACACGAGCAAGGTGGGTAACGCGGCCATGATGGCGCCGGCGAAGTGGACGTTGTATTCGCGCACGCCGGTCGATGAATTCACCAGGTTATTGAGCGCAACGGTCATGGGCATGGCGCTCAGGCCCGCAAATGAGGCACCGAACAGGAAATCGTTCCAGATATTGGTGAACTGCCAGATGATCGTCACCACCGCGATCGGCCCGGAGACCGGAAGCATGATGCGCCAGAAGATGCGGAAGAACCCTGCCCCGTCAATCATGGCGGCGCGGACCAGTTCGGTGGGGAACGACGCGTAGTAGTTGCGAAAATACAGCGTCGAGAAGCCAATGCCATAAACAACGTGGACGAGCACAAGCCCCTGCGTGGTGCCGGCGATCCCCAGTAGTCCCAGGATCCGCGCCATGGGGATAAGCACGATCTGGAACGGGATGAAGCATGCAAAAAGCATCAGTCCGAACAGCAGCGTATCGCCGCGGAACCGCCATTTGGTCAGGATGTAGCCGTTCAGCGCGCCCAGGACAGTGGAAATGGCCACTGCCGGAACGACCATCAGGATGGAGTTGACGAAGTATGGCTGCAGGCCGGTGGGCGAAACGCCGACCTGGGCAGTCGACCATGCGCTCAACCAGGCCTCGATGGTCCAGTCCCTGGGGAGGCTCATCATGTTGCCGCCGGTGATCTCGCTCAAAGGCTTCAGCGAGTTCGTCAGCATGACGTAGAGCGGCAGAAGGTAGAACAGGGCGAACAGGATCAGGATCAGGTAGATGAATACCTTGGCGATCCCGCCGGTCTTAACCGCCGTATCTTGGCTGGCGACACTCATTTTTCTTTCCGCCCCAGTTCGGAATACAGATACGGGATCATGATGGCAGCAACCGTCATGAGCATGATCACGGCGCTCGCTGCGCCGATGCCCATGGAATTGCGAGTGAAGGTGTAGGAATACATAAACGTGGCGGGCAGCTCGGTGGCCCGCCCAGGACCGCCGCCAGTCAACGCGATCACAAGGTCATAGGACTTGATGGCCATGTGGAAGAGGATCACGAATGCCGACAAGAAAGCCGGGCGGAGCAGCGGGATGACGATCCTGCGATACAGGGCAAAGTTGGACGCGCCGTCGATCTGGGCCGCCTTGAGAATTTCGTTGTCGATACCGCGCAAGCCTGCCAGGAACATGGCCATGACAAAGCCCGAGGTCTGCCAGACCGCCGCGATGACCAGGGTATAGATCGCCATGTGGCGGTCCTTGATCCAGCCGAACTGGAAGTCGGTCCAGCCCCACAGGTGCATGGTGTTCTCAAGGCCCAGGCCGGGATCGAGGAACCATTTCCATGCCGTTCCCGTGACAATAAATGAGAGCGCCATGGGATACAGGTAGATGGGGCGGAGCAGCCCCTCCCCCCGGATCTTCTGGTCGAGCAAAATCGCCAGGGCCAGGCCGATGACCGTGCAGATCGCGATGTACAGCGCTGCAAAGATCACCAGGTTGATCAAGGCGGTGTTCCATGCCGGCAGGTCAAAGAGCCGTGCATAATTGTCGAACCCGACAAAGTCGAAGCTCGGCAACATCTTGGAATCCGTCAGCGACAGATATCCGGTGAAGACAATGAACCCGTAGACGAAGATCAGTATGGCAGCCACGGACGGCGCCAGCACGATCTTGGGTATGAGGTCTTGCAGGCGGGTTCGGATATCCGCGCGATTATTCTGGACAGGCATCACGCCCTCCCAATCCATTCCGGCAAACCGACGGAAGGATACCAAAGTGGACAAGTGCCGCCCTGATGGCGGCCGGATGGGGTCGGGCCACAAGCCCGACCCCGGAGCGCGTTACTGAGCGGATTCCACAGCGTTTGCCAGCTCTTCAGCTGCAGTTTCGGCATCGTATTCGCCGTTGAAGCTGGCCGTCACCACGTCGTAGATGGCGTTCTTGACGGCCGCCGGGTTAGCATGGCCGTGGGCCATCGAACCAAGCAACGTGCCTGCTTCTGCCGCTGCGGCGAGGTCAGCGATACCCTGCTGCCCACAGGCATCGAACTGATCACCGGGGACGTCGGTACGTGCAGGCACCGAACCCTTGACCGTGTTGAACGCGATCTGGAAATCGGGCGACATGATCGCCGATGCCATCGCGTTCTGAGCTTCAACGGCGCTGTCAGCTACCTTGAACATGGCGAACTGATCGGCGTTGAAGGTCACGGAACCTTCGGAGCCAGGGACGCGGAAGCACAGGAAGTCCGTGCCGGGTACCTTCTCGGCCCGCAGGAACTCGCCCTTGGCCCAGTCACCCATGATCTGGAAGGCGGCTTCCTTGTTGATGACCATGGCCGAGGCCAGGTTCCAGTCGCGGCCCGAGAAGTTGTCGTCAACAAAGCCACGAAGGGTTTCGAGGCGCTTGAAGGCTTCCACCATTTCGGGGGAATTCAGGGCGGCCGGATCCAGGTCGATGAAGGCGCGCTTGTAGAATTCCGCCCCGCCCGCACCGATCACGATCGAGTCGAACATCGTTGCGTCCTGCCAAGGCTGACCACCATGGGCAAGGGCTGTGTAGCCTGCATCCTTGGCAGCCTGCAGGGCTGCAACGAACTCTTCCCAGGTCTTGGGCTGCGCAAGACCGAGTTCGTCAAGGATTGCCTTGTTGGCCCAGACCCAATTGGTCGAGTGGATGTTGACCGGAGCGGCGACCCAATGGCCGTCATATTTGGAGAAGTTCTGCAGGGCGGCAGGAACAACAGCGTCCCAACCCTCAGCCGCCGCGATCTGGTCGAGATTGCCGAGCGCGTCTTCCTTGGCCCAATCCACGATATCGAAGCCAAGCATCTGCACAGCGGTCGGCGCGTCGCCAGACGTCACGCGGGCGCGCAGTACCGTCATGGCGCCTTCGCCGCCGCCGCCGGCCACTGGCATGTCAACCCAGCCGATCCCCTGGGCCGCAAGGTCTTCCTTGAGCACGTTCAAGGCAGCAGCTTCGCCGCCCGACGTCCACCAGTGCAGCACTTCCACGTCCTCAGCCATGGCGGCTCCGGACATCATCAGCATTGCGGCGGTTGCAATCGCCGTCGTCGTATAAAGTCCACGCATTAGGTACCTCCCTGTAGATGCGTTCCTGCTCCCCCGATCACCGATCAGAGGGGTTTAACCCAAGGTGCCCGGGTGCGCCCGATGCGCATGACGAGTGATTTCACCTCGAGAAATTCTTCCAGGCCGTAGGATCCGATCTCGCGACCCTGGCCGCTTTCTTTCATCCCGCCGAATGTCAGTTCGGGAAAACCGTCCATCCAGGTATTGCTCCAAACGGTGCCTGCCTGAACGCGCCGCGAGAATTCCAGCACGGTATGGACATTTTCGCTCCATACGCCGGCAGACAGACCATAGCTGGCGTTGTTGGCGATGCTGATCGCTTCGTCCATCGTCCGGAATGTCAGCACCGAGAGGACGGGGCCGAAGACTTCCTCACGCGCGATAGCCATATCGGCAGTGACGCCGGTGATCACGGTGGGCTGATAAAAATCTCCCTGGAGGCCGGGCACATCCAGCCGCTCGCCGCCGAGCGCCACCGTAGCGCCAGCAGCAACAGCCGCCTTGACGTAGCCGTCGACCTTTTCGTGATGCTGAGGGGTGACCATGGCACCCACTTGGGTGCGCGGATCGAGTGGATCGCCAAAGGCGACCTGCCTGGACAATTCGATTACACGGGCGGTGAACGCCTCGGCGACATCCTCGTGCACAATGATGCGGCTGCCCGAATTGCAGCATTCGCCGGCGTTGAAATAGACGCCGAATGCCACCGCGTCGGCGGCGCTTTCGAGATCGGCATCGGGGAAGATCACCTGCGGGTTTTTCCCGCCGAGCTCGAGCGCAACCTTCTTGAGGGTCGCCGAGGCGGCAGCGGAGATGGTCTTGCCGACAGCGGTGGAGCCGGTGAAGGTGATCATGTCGACGTCGCGATGAGACGACATCAGCGAGCCAACGGGCTGGCCATAGCCAAGCACGATGTTCACAACTCCGGCCGGCACGCCCGCTTCATCGAGGAGTTCGGCGAGCATGGCCGTGGTCGAGGGCGTCATCTCGGATGGCTTGACCACGCAGGTGCAGCCAGCGGCCAAGGCAAAGGGCAGTTTCTGGCTGAGGATCCAGAAGGGGAAGTTCCAGGGCGTGATGATGGAGACGACGCCGATCGGCTCCTTGACGACAACACCCAGGATGTCCTCCCCCAGCGTGTTGTGGCTGTCTCCCTTGGTCGTGCGTGCCAGGGATGCCGCGTAGCGCCAGAGGTCGGCAGATCCAGAGATTTCGCCGGTGGCCTGGGTGATCGGCTTGCCGGTTTCAAGGGTTTCGATCAGGGCGAAGCGTTCCACATTCGCCTCGATCAAGGCCGCGACCTTGAGCAGGACTCCTGCCCGCTCCTTGGCGGAAATGCGGCTCCAGATGCCGCTATCGAACGCGGCACGCGCCGCGTGAATGGCCGCCTCGGTTTCGAGCTCGGAACCCTTGGCGTTGTGGCTCACCACCACGCCGTGGGAGGGGGCGATGCGTTGGAAGGTTTCCCCGTTAGCGCTGTCCTGCCATTTCCCGTTGATGAAATGACGCCCGACATACGGTTGGGTGGGCAGACCGGTCTGGGTCGATGGAATAACGGTCATGGCGGTCATGATCAATTTCCTGGAAATTGGGGTTGGCGCTTGTCGCGGAAGGCAGCAACGCCCTCGGCCCGGTCGCTGCTGGCCGCGATGGCAGCGCTTCCGAGGGCTTCGATCATCGCCCCGGCATCTTCGCCGCGGGCCGCGTGAATCATGGATTTGGCGATTTCAACAGCCCGCGGCGACAACTGGCAGACGCGCGCTGCCATGGCATCAGCGGCGGCACGCGGATCCTCGGCCACCTCGGCTGCAAAGCCGACCTGCAAGGCACGATCCGCCCCGATGCGGCGGCCGAAAATGGCCATTTCCTTGAGCATCGCCTCGGGCAGCAGCCGAGCCAGGCGCTGCGTGCCCGACCAACCCGGGACTATGCCGATGCCCGCTTCGGGCAAGGCTATCGTCGCGCGCGGGGCCAGGACGCGGGCATCGCAAGCTGCAGCAAGTTCGAGCCCACCGCCGAACGCGTGAGCGTTGACGACGGCAATGGTCGGCTTCGAGAGCCGAGCGAGCCGGTCGAACATACGATGGCCGCCACGCACCCAATTGCGGGCGAACTGAGCCGGGGTAAGATCGCCCCAGCCATTGATATCGGCGCCCGAGCAGAATGCCTTGGACGGCACGGCGGTCACCAATACACAGGCGATGTCCGCGTCATTCTCCAGCTTTTCCAGATGAGCGGAAAACTGGGAAAGCATCTCGACCGTGAAGGCGTTGAGCTTGGCCGGGTTATCGAGGCGTATTTCGGCTACGCGCCCGTTCACTTCGAAATGAACCTGGCTCATGGCTGCCAGCCCATCTTGCCGGTCCCGAGCAGGCTCAGCGGCATCGTTATGGCATCGGGAGCGATACGGACGCGGCCCTGGCTCGCGTCAACGATGCTGACCTGCGGGTCGATGCCCGGCATGATCTCGGTGGCGAGCAGTCCCTGGTCGGTCAGGCGCATCACACATCGCTCGGTGACGTAAAGCACGTCCTGCCCGATCTCACGAGCACGGCGGCCCGAGAAGGTCACATGCTCGACGCGCTCCACCATCTTGGTGAACTTGCCGGGTCGCTCGATGTTGATCCCTGTGTCCGTCAGCCCGATCTGAGCACCGGCTTCGAACCAGCCCGAGAACACGATCTTTCGGGCGTTGGAGGTGATGTCGACGAAGCCGCCGCAGCCCGCCGTCAGGTAGGGCTTTTTGCCAAGCTTGGAGACATTGACGTTGCCTTCGACGTCCACCTCAAGAAAGGACAGGAACGACATGTCGAAGCCCGAGCCCTGGAAGTAGATGAATTGTTGGGGAGAGGGCATGTAGGCGTCGGCATTGGCAGCACAGCCGAAAGCGAAATCGGTCAGGGGCATTCCGCCGACGGCGCCTTGCTCGATCACCCAGGTGACGGCCTTGGGGTGCCCCTCCTCCAAAAGGATGCGCGGCACCTGGGCGCTGATGCCGAAGCCGAGATTGGCGGTCATGCCGCCTTTGAGTTCCATGGCGGCGCGGCGAGCGATCACCTTCTCGACACCGTGCTCGGCCAGGGAGAAGCTATCCCATGGCCGCATCACCTGACCCGAGATCGCTGGATCGTAAACGGTCTCGCAGGTCTGCAACTGGTCGGGGTCGACCACCACAAGGTCCACGAGATGGCCCGGGACGCGAACGTCGTGGGGGCGGAGCGAGCCGGAGGCCGTGACCCGCTTGACCTGGGCAATCACGAGGCCCCGGTTGTTGCGCGTCGCGATGGCCTGCTCCAGGCCACCAAGATAGGCGCCTTCATGCTCATAGGTCAGGTTGCCCCATTCATCGGCGGTGGTGGCGCGTATGATGCAGACGTCGGGCTGGATGTTGGGGAAATGCAGCCAGGTCTGGCCGCCGAACTCAACCCTCGCAACGATGGGCTGCGCGGCGCCCTTGCTGTTCATCGCGCAACCCTCGCGCAGGGGGTCGGCAAAGGTGTCCATGCCCACGGTGGTCAATACGCCCGGCCGACGCGCTGCGGCCTCCCGGTGCATGTCGAACATGATGCCGGAGGGCACATTGTAGGCGGCGACGCGGTTTTCCACGATCATCTGCCAGATCGCGGGCATCGGCAGGCTGGAAGGGCCGGAGGGATAGGAGCCGGCAAGAATGCGGGTAAGCAGGCCATCCTTGGCGATATGGTCGACGCCCTTGACGCCATACATGTCGCCAGCGGCAATGGGGTGAAGAGTTGTCAGGTTACGAGGATGACCTTCGGCGTCGAATCGCTCGCCAATTGCCCGGAGCACCAGGTCGGGGCAGCCAAGCGAAGAGGAGGACGACACGGTCACTACACAGTCGTCTGGGATCCGAGCAACCGCATCTGCAGCGCCAACAATCTTGGTCATCGTTGTCTCTAATAGAACACCGATATCGGTTGGCGTGCCGGAGCACTCCCCTTGAGGGTGTGCTCAGCTTGCTGAAGGACGGCGCGCCCATTCGGACTGGTGCCGTCGATCTTCCTCCCGGTCCCGGCTTGGTTTGGAACGTTCCTAATCGTTACTGGATCGTTCCAATGTCGTCAAGATGGTTTTGGAACGATCCATAGCCATGTTGAAGACCTGGATTAAGGCCCGGAGGTACTGCATTTCCTGGGGCAGCGTACTCGACCAATCGGACTGCTGGATACCGCAGGACGCTCGCTATCTCACGCCGGGGGCCCTCAACGAGCATTGATGCGGCCGGTTCCGTCTCGTTCAATCGGCGCTCGCTGGGCTATTAGCCGAGCCCTGCCGTTGGTACGATGACGCAAATGATTCAACGCCAAGGCTCCAGCGATGCAACCCTCCCGTGATCTTTCCCGGCTGATCGAGATCATGGCGGCCCTGCGCGATCCGGTGACCGGTTGTCCGTGGGATCTTGAGCAGACCTTTGCTTCCATTCGGCACTACACGATCGAGGAGGCCTATGAGGTGGCGGATGCGATCGAGCGCGAGGATTTTGCCGATCTGCGCGAGGAACTCGGCGATCTGTTGCTGCAGCCGATCTACCAGGCGCAGCTGGCCAAGGAAGCCGGCCACTTCGACATCGGGGATGTAATCCATGCCATCACCAGCAAGTTGATCCGGCGGCACCCGCATGTGTTCAGCGACCTCGACGCCAGTGATGCCGAGGCGGCGCAAAGCCGCTGGGAAGCCATCAAGGTGGAGGAACGCGCAGCCAAGGCAGCGCGCAGGGGCGAGCAGACCCCTTCCGTGCTCGACGATGTGCCAGCCACCCTGCCCGCACTGGCCCGGGCTGAAAAGCTCGCGAAGCGCGCCGCTCGGGTTGGTTTTGACTGGCCGGACTTTGCCGCCGTCAAGGCCAAGCTGATCGAGGAACTCGACGAGGTCGATGGCGCCATAGCGGGTGGCAACAAGGCCGAGGTTCAA
>JAQGKH010000194.1 GCA_028290225.1 Devosia sp.
CGCGTCAACATGAGCTGCGGCTCCATCGGCATCCATGTTTCGGCCCCGCGCGCCGTCGAGAACTTCCTCGACATGGGCCACTTCCCCTATGTCCACACCGACATTCTCGGCTCCGAACCCCATACCGAGGTCAAGGAATACGACGTCGAGGTTTCCGAAGAACGCGACGAGGTGCTCGCCACCCGCTGCCGCTTCTTCCAGCCCCGCGCCGCCTTATCGGCGACCGAAGGCATCGAGGTGGAATATGTTTATCGCGTGCCCCACCCCTTCTGCTCGGTGCTTTATAAATCCTGCCCCGAGGACGAAACGCGCCGCGACGTGATCGGCATTTTCCTGCAGCCAGTCACCGAAGAGCGCTGCCGCGCCCATCTCCTCCAGTCCTTGATCGACTCGACCTCCACGATCACCGACCTGCGCCGCTTCCAGCAGACCATTTTCGGGCAGGACAAGCCCATTCTCGAAAACCAGTTCCCCAAGCGCCTGCCGCTCGATCCGCGCTCCGAAACCCCCATCCGCGCCGACAAATCCGCCATCGCCTATCGCCGCTGGCTCAGCCAGAAAGGCATCACCTACGGTACCATCCCGGTGGCGAGCTAAACCTGAGGCCACCGCCCCTGCCGCCCAGCCCCTTCTTCACCCTCCCCCTCGCGGGGAGGGCCGGCGTGGGGGTCCCTCGGTAAACTACAATTCCCGCTCAGCGCCCCTTTCTTCACCCTCCCCCTTGTGGGGAGGGCCGGGCTGGGGGTAACCCTCAGGCAACTCCTCCACGAAGAGGGCACCCCTCAGGTTCTCCCATACGCCAGGTGAACCCCGCCTTGTCCCCCGATCGTGGCGCGATCCCCACTTGCCCTGGGATAAACCCATGACCCTGAGCCTCGACGACCCCCATTGGCACCCCATCGCCTCCAGCGACGACCTGCCCAAGCGCCATGTGTATCAGGGCCAGTTGCTGGGCCGGGAACTGGCGGTCTGGCGCGCCGATGACGGCCATGTCAATGTCTGGGAAAACCGGTGCCTGCATCGCGGGGTGCGCCTGTCCATCGGCATCAACGAGGGCGCCGAGCTCAAATGCCAGTACCATGGCTGGCGCTATGCCAATCGCTCCGCCGGCTGCACCTATATTCCCGCCCACCCCGCCGACGCCCCCGCCCGCCGCATCACCAATCGCACCTATCCCGCCCATGAGGCCTTTGGCCTGGTCTGGTCGGCCGCCACGCACGCGCAGCCCTTCGCCCCATTTCCGGGCAGCGAGGGCGCCGACTGGTTTGCGCTCCGCCCCGTGCCCCTCAACGCCGCGCCCCAAGATGTTGCGCTGGCACTGGAGAAGTATCGCTTCCAGCCGGCCACGGACCTTGATGGCGAGCCCGCCCGAACCATGATCGAGCGCCCCGCGCCCCTTACGGTTCGCCTCAGCGCGCAAACGGGCACCGCCCTGCAGCGCGCCGTGTTCTTTGTCCAGCCCGTGGATGCCAACCGCGCCGTGATCCGCGGCCTCATCGAAGGCACGCCCGCCGACCCCTTGGCCGTGCTGCGTCACCACAATGAGCGCCTGACCCAGCTCCGCGACCGTCTGGAGCGCGCCGCGCGCCGCAAGCCGGCTCCCGAGCCGTTGCAGCCCGCCTTCGAGCCGGTATCGGTTGAGCTCTCCACCATGCCCGATATTGCCGTGCCCCGCGGCAATACGCTGCGTGTTCTCGTCAAGCGCAAATGGAACAGCGCCGAGGGCATCACCGCCTTCGAGCTCGCGCCCCTTGATGGCGGCCACCTTCCGACCTTCCAGCCCGGCGCCCATATCGATCTGCACCTGCCCAATGGCCTGATCAGACAATATTCCATCACCAACGGCCCGGGCGATCTCCTCAGCTACACCATCGGGGTCAAGCGTGACCCTGCCTCAAAGGGCGGCTCCCAGGTACTGGTGGACAGTGTGCGCGAAGGCGACGTGCTGGCCATCAGCGAGCCGCGCAACAACTTCCCCCTCCGCCGCGACGCCACCCGCACCGTCCTCATCGCCGGGGGCGTCGGCATCACGCCGATCCTCTCCATGGCGCGCTTTCTCGATAAATCGCGCCTGCCCTATGAGCTGCATTACTTCGTGCGTCAGGGCGAACACGCCGCCTTCCGCGAGGAACTGAACCAGCTTGCCGGCACCATCACCATCCATGCCGGCCTGCCCCGCGGCGACAGCAGTCGCACCATCGCCGCCGCGCTCGGCCACTGGAGCCGCGCCCAGCACGTTTACATCTGCGGCCCCGCCACCATGCTCGAAACGGTGCGCTCCACCGCTGCCGCACAAGGCTGGCCCGATGAAGCGGTTCATTTCGAATATTTCAAGAACGACAAGGTGCTCGACCAGTCGTCGGCCTTTGAGGTGGAACTCGCCCGCTCGGCCATGACCCTCCAGGTGCCGGCCGGCAGGACCATCCTCGAGGTCATGCGCGATGCGGGCCTGCAGGCCCCCAGCTCCTGCGAACAAGGCGCCTGCGGCACCTGCCTCACTGGCGTCATCGAAGGCGAGGTCGACCACCAGGACGTTTATCTCAACGACACCGAAAAACGCACCAACCACGCCATGCTCACCTGCGTCAGCCGCGCCAAGGGCAAGCGCCTGGTGCTGGATATCTGAGGATGCTGCCCTCGGTTCCTTGTGATCCCTCGGCTCCATTCCTCCCCTCCCCCTTGAGGGGAGGGGCCGGGGGTGGGGGTCCATCAGTAACGCACCCCACCCGCCGCCCTCATCATTCCGGCACCCAGATCTGAACGGCCCCTCAATGACCATCACCCTTTACGACTTCGAACTCTCAGGCAATTGCTACAAGCTGCGCCTGTTGATGAGCATTCTTGGCCTGCGCTATGACATCGTGCCGGTCGACTTCTTTCCCGGCCGCCAGCACAAATCCGACTGGTTCTTGCGCCTCAATCCCTTCGGGCAATTGCCCGTGCTGGTCGACGACGGCCTCACGCTTTCGGACTCCGGCGCCATCCTTGCCTATCTCGCCCGGAAGTACGACGCCTCGGGCCAGTGGTTCCCCGAGGATCCCGCCACCACGGCGCAGATCCTGCGCTGGCACGCCGTGGCCGATGACATCACCGCCACCAGCTCCGCCGCTCGTCTGGCGCTCGGCTATGACTACGATTTTGACGTCGAGAAATCCCAGGCCGGCGCCCATCGCATCTTCCGCATCATGGACGAGCACCTCTGGTTCGGCGAGCGTGAGAACCGCGACTGGCTCTGCTCCCCCGCGCACCCCACCACCGCCGACATCGCCTGCTTCCCCTATGTGATGCTTTCGGAAGAAGGCGGCATCGGCCGCGAGGATTATCCCGCGCTGCGCCGCTGGTGCGACCGCGTCCGCCGCGTCCCCGGTTTTGTGGTCATGTCGGGCATCTTTCCCGCCGGCCGCCCGCTGGAAGAAGTGCAGCAGTAGCCCGGCTCATCACTTTCGCCTCCCCTTGAGGGCCTTGCTCGACCGGCGGGCGGGTGGGGGTGAGGAGGGCCCGATCCAGGTTGCAGCACTAAGCCCTATCCAACCGGCGGATAGCGATGCTCCTGCCCCCGGAAATCGCGCACCGCAAAGCATCCGTCGCCCCTCGTCGCAATACTCGCCGCCCCGATATCGGCCTTGCCGTGCCCCCCGGGAATATCGAGGATATAAGTGGGCTGGCACAGCCCCGAAAGCGTGCCGCGCAACGCCGCCACCAGCGCCTGCCCTTCCTCGATGCTCACCCGGAAATGGCCCGTTCCGGGCGCCAGATCGGGATGATGCAGATAATAGGGCTTGATCCGGTTTTCCACGAAACACCGCATCAGCGCCCCCAGCGTCTCGACATCGGCATTGACGCCCTTGAGCAGTACCGACTGGCTGATCAGCACGATGCCGCTATCGGCGAGCCGCCCGATTGCCTCGCGCGCCGCCGGGGTGAACTCTCTGGGATGATTGGCATGGACCGCGAGATACGTAGTCTTGCCGCTCGCCTTCAGCGCCGCAACAAGCGCCTCATCCACCCGCCCCGGCTCCACCACCGGCACCCTTGTATGAAACCGCACCACCCGCACATGCGCGATTTCAGCCAGCCGCTCGGTGATCGCCCGCAGCCGCCGCGGCGACAGCACCAGCGGATCGCCCCCGGTCAGGATCACTTCCCAGATCGCCGGGTGCGCGCGGATATAATCGAGCGCCCGCTCCAGCGCCTCGGGCGACAAGGTGCCCAAGCCCTGCGGCCCCACCATTTCGCGCCGGAAGCAGAACCGGCAATACACCGGACACACATGCACGGCCTTGAGCAGCACCCGGTCGGGATAGCGATGCACGATCCCCTCGACCGGCGAATGCGCCAGATCCCCGATCGGGTCAGCCCGCTCCTCGGGCGTCGTGTGCAGTTCCGCCAGCTGCGGCACGAACTGCGCCGCAATGGGATCGCGCGGATCGGCCGGATCGATCAGCTCAACCAGTTCGGGCGTGATCGCCACCGCATATCGCGCCGCGACAGCTTCCAGCGCCACAACATCGCCGGCAGCCACCAGCCCGGCCTCTGCCAACTCCCCCGCCGTCCGGATCGGCCGCTGCATACTCATGCGCCAAACTCCGCCACCGGCACCCATTGCACCAGATCGATGCGCGGCGCTCCGGTCGCCAGCATCACCACCCGGTCGAACCCGAGCGCAATGCCGCTGGCGGCCGGCATGATCGCGAGGGCGCCGAGGAACTCCTCGTCGATCGGGTAGCGCTCTCCGTAAAGCCGTTGTTTTTCGTTCATCTCTGCGGCGAAACGGCGGCGTTGCTCCTCCGGATTGGTCAATTCGCCAAAGCCATTGGCCAGTTCCACCCCGCAGGCATAAAGCTCGAACCGCTCGGCCACTCGCGGATCATCATCGCATCGCCGTGCCAGCGCCGCCTCCGCTGCCGGATAGCGATCCAGGATCGTCACCCGTCCAAGCCCTAGATTTGGCTCGATTTTTTCCGTCAGCACCAGGCTGAAAAGATAGCTCCAGGTATAGTGGGCCGGCACAAGGAGGCCTTGCCCCCGCATCTGCCCCGCCAGCGCCCCCGCATCGGTCGCGCCCTCGCCATTCACGCTCGCCAAAAGATCGATCCCGGCATATCGCGCAAACGCGTCCACCACGCTCAACCGCTCCGGCCGGGCAAACGGATCGGCTTCCCGCCCCTTGAACCGCAGCCGTTCTGCCCCCGTCGCCCGCGCCGCCAGCCCCAGCAGGGCCATGCAATCGTCCATCAGCACGGTGTAATCCTCACCCACCCGATACCATTCGAGCATGGTGAATTCGGGCGCATGCAGCGCCCCCCGCTCCCGGTTTCGCCAGACATGCCCGAGGCTTGCGATCCTTTGCTCGCCTGCCGCCAAAAGCTTTTTCATCGCAAATTCGGGCGAGGTATGCAGGAACGCCTGGTGCCCCACCCCATCATTGCCGATCGCCGTGGTGCCAAACGCATGCAGATGGGTTTCATTGCCCGGCGAACGCTGCAGGCCCGGCGGATCCACCAGCAGGAAGTCGTGCTCGGCCAGGTAAGCCCGAACCGCCGCCTCGATCCGGTTGCGCGCCAGCAGCACCGGCCGTCGATCCTGATGCAGTTCCGGCGTCCACCATGGCGAAGGGGCTGCTGGCAAGGATTGGCGGGGCAAATGCGCCTCTTTCGTGCTCGGGACTGGCGGTTTTGCCGGATTTGGGGTATCGGGCGGCACCGAACAACCCATCCATGTCCCGGCCGGCTCTTGAGCCATCGCTTTAGGCCGCTCCACGGGCGTGAACAAGGAAGAAATAATGGTCAAGGTCATCGCCTCCTCGCTGCGCAAGGGCAATGTCGTCGAGCAGGACGGCAACCTGCATGTCATCCTCACCGCTGAAAACGTGCATCCCGGCAAGGGCAACTCGGTCACCAACGTCAACATGCGCCGCATGTCCGATGGCGTGAAGGTGATCGGGCGCTGGCGCACCGTCGAAATGGTCGAGAAGGCCGATGTCGACGAGCGCGAATATGACTATCTGTATTCCGATGGCGAAGGCCACCACTTCATGGAGCCGGTGAGCTACGAGCAGATCACCGTGTCCGATGATGTGATCGGCGACCAGAAGGCCTATCTCACCGATGGCATGAAGGTTTACCTCAAGACCTTTGAGGGCAATGCCATCGCCATGGAACTGCCGCAGCGCCTGACTTTCGAGATCGTGGAAACCGAACCGGTGGTCAAGGGCCAGACCGCGTCCTCGTCCTACAAGCCCGCCGTGCTCAACAACGGCCTGCGCGTCATGGTGCCGCCCCATATCGGCGCCGGCACCCGCATCGTCATCCTGACTGAAGACAATTCCTATGTGGAACGCGCCAAGGACTGATCGTCCGGGCAGCACCGATCAAGGCAACGGGCCCCCTCAGGGGCCCGTTTGCTTTATGGATCGTTGCTTTCGATTTCTTCGGCCACATCGCGCCAGATTTCCTCGGCCCGGCCAATGGGCGTGCCTTCCGCCAGCCAGCGGTCATAGGCCATCTGGCGCAAATGCATTTCCTTGGCCTTGAGCCAGTACTCAAAGCTTCGCCCTTCCGGGCGCCCATCCTGTTCCCACAGGAAATAGGCCGTGTTTCTGACCGCTTCGGCCAGCTCAGTATTCTTCAGCATCTAACTAGTCGGTCACCCCAGACATTGTGAACAGTCGCAAACTCCCGCACGCGCGACCGGACTTACCTTAACTTGTCATAACCCATGCGCGAAAGCCTTCACCTGAGTTGGTCCTCGACGATTTTGCTGGGCCGCTGCGTCAAAAACCTGTTCCAACGATCGGCAGGCGCGCGAGGAGCATCATCAATCCGCGCATGCTTCCGGCACCTGTCTTGATCAGAATAGCCGAATAATGGGTCCGCGCCGTGGTCTTGGCGATGCCGCGCAGCGCTGCAGCCGCCTCCAGCGTATGACCGCCCGCCAGCAGCAGGCATAATGCCGCCTGTGCCGGGCTCAGCCCGAACATGTGCTGCAAGCCATCCTCGCTGATGCCTGTGGGGTTGCGGTTTAGCCCAATGGAAATCATCACCCGCGCTTGGCCATGCCTCGATGCGGGAACCGGCGTAACCAGAACATGCAGGCTTTGCCCGTTCCGTCCCGCCAGCCACAGGCTGCCGGGCTGCCCCTCCGCCGCGCGCCCGATCAAGGCCAGGAGGCGCTGGTTGTCCCTGGGCAACACCGCGCGCAAGCCAGTGTCTCGGGCGCCCAATGCGAAAAAATCCTGCCCCTGCGCGAGCGCCTGGGCCGCCTGGTTGGCGAACGCCACGCGCCCATGCCCGTCGCAGAGCACCACCCCATGCGCCTGCGCATCCAGTCCATCGCGCGAAGCGTAAAGCGCCTGCCCCGAACCACCAAACAGATGCTGGAGCGCCAGCGCGCCGCGCAGATGCGGAACCAGAGCCTGCAATACGGGCTTGTCCCCGTCGTCTAGCATGTGCTGGCGCGAGCCGCGATTGCTGGCCACTGTGGCAACCACCCCTTGCCCCAGCGTCAAGGTCACCCCCATCGGGCGCAGCATCTCGAAGTGGCGCGCGAAGTCGTTGTAGAACTCGGACCTGACCAACTCGCCTTCGTCCACGCGCTCATATCCGAGCGAAACGAGGTTGGGGGCTGGTCGGTGCAGGGTCCAGGCGTCGATCTTATGGTAGTAGCGCAGGTAAGGCTCGGACGACGCCTTGATCACATCGGACACCACAAGGTCGCTGATCACCCCGTTCCGGCTCAGCCAGATGCCGGAATTGTCCACATCCAGGGCGTCCATGATCACTGCGTTGATGGCGCTCAGCGCGTCAGGCTCCCCTACGCGCTCGTAAAGGGCATCGATGGTGCGGCGAGTGAATGGCGCGATCATGGCCAGGCCCATTCCGGCTCAACACTGGCGCTTCACCTCGGCGGCGCCGGGGCATCCACGCCCGGGCAGTCTAGATCATCGAGGGCCCAAGTCCAGAGCGTCGTTGCGCGCTTCAGCCGCACAGCGCCT
>JAQGKH010000216.1 GCA_028290225.1 Devosia sp.
AGGACGGTGACGGGGACCTGCTCGCCATCGGGAGCGGTGGCGAAGAGGCGCTTGGTGACGTAATCGGCCGGGTTGTGACCGGATGGAACTTCCTGTTCCTTGAGCAGCGCGCGCGTGCCGGTTTCGAGATCGAGGTCATAGGTGCGCGAGGGCGTGGTGGGGGAGGAATAGGTGAGGCGGAAGGTCGAGGTGTCGAACTCGTAGCCCACCGACATGCCCAGGGAATAGGCTTCCTCGTCGAACTCGACGGTGTCCTCTGCTCCGGTGCGCAGATCACGCACGATGATGCGCGGCAGCCCCTCGAAGCGCTCGAGGCGCAAGAGGTGGTTCTTGATCACGGTGACATCGAGGATGAGGACGCCCTGCTGGTGGGGCACGAGATCGGTCCAGTGCTCGGGGCCCGGATTGTCGGCCGGGGCGGAAACGATCTTGAAGTCCTCGGCGCCATCGGCATTGGTGCGGATGTAAAGGATGCCGTCGCGCTCATCGATGTCGTATTCGCGCTCAGCCACGCGCGGGGCGACGCAGCGCAATTCGCCGCCAAGCTCGGCATCGAGCAGCCAGACCTCGGAGGTTTGGTGATCATGGGCGTCAATGACGATGAACTTGCCCGACAGGGTGCGCCCGACGCCGACGAAAAAGCCGGGATCGCTTTCCTCAAAGACGATGCGGTCGCCCTCCTGCGGCGTGCCGATGCGGTGTTCGCGGACGCGAAAGGGGCGGTGGTTGTCGTCGTATTCGGTGTAGAAAATGGCTGAACTATCGCTGTTCCAGACATAGGAGCCGGCGGTGTCGGCGATCACCTCGGGGCTGTCGGTGCCCGTTTCGAGGTCGCGCACCACGATATCGTAATATTCCGAGCCGGCGCGGTCGGCGGACCAGGCGAGGAAACGGTGCGAGGGGTCATGCTCGGCGCCGGCAAAGCCGAAATAGCCCTCGCCCGCCTCGACATTGCAATCGAGCAGCACGGTTTCGGGGCCGCCATCGCGGGCGGTGCGTACGATCTGGGGGTATTGCTGGCCTTCCAGCATGCGCGAATTATAGGCGAACGGGCCGTCGGGCGAAGGAATGCCGCTGTCGTCTTCTTTGATGCGGCCGCGGATCTCGCGATAAATGGTTTCCTGCAGGGCGGCGGTGGGGGCACCGAATTCGGCTTCAAAGAAGCTGTTCTCGGCGTCGAGATAGGCGCGGATTTCCCCATCCAGCGTTTCGGGCTGCTGCATCACCTCCTGCCAGTTGGGGGCGCGCAGCCAGTGATAGGGGTCCTCGCGGTGATCATTGTGGTGCGTGACGGCGTGTGGCTTGCGGGCGGCAACGGGCGGGGAAAGCTTGGGCATGAATAATCCGGATGGGGGCGAGCCGGGCCGATGGTGGGGTTCGCCCAAAGAACATAAGGGCAAGTTAGGCGCCCCGGCAGGCAATTTCCAGAGCCCAGCAACTCGCGGCAGCAGCAGCAAAGGGCCGATTGTCACGCCAACGTCGTTTCGACTTGTCCCCGCGCCCTCATCCTTTAAGGTCCCGCGCAACGAAAAGCCGGGAATCGGCGGCAATGAGGGGCAGGTTTTTTGGGGTTCTGGACGCCGGCAAGCTTGTATCTGGCCGTAGGGGCACCAGCACTGGCGGCATTGTTCGCGCCACTCCTGGTGCGCTGGCTCGGCGGGGCAACCGGTTGGCTGCTGGCGCTGGTGCCGGCCGGGGTGTTGGTTTTGCTGCTGGGCGGGCTGGAGCCGGTAGCGGGCGGGCAGGCGCTGCGCGCCGGCTTTGACTGGATCCCCTCGCTGGGGCTGCGGCTGTCCTTCGCCCTGGATGGCTTGAGCCTGCTGTTCAGCCTGACCATTGCGGCGGTGGGCACGCTGGTGGTGCTGTATTCCGGCGCCTACCTCAAGGGCCATCCCCATCAGGGGCGGTTTTTCGCCTTTATCCTCCTCTTCATGGCCGCCATGCTGGGCGTGGTCCTGGCCGACTCGACGCTGGCGCTGTTCACCTTCTGGGAGCTGACCTCGGTTACCTCGTTCCTGCTGATCGGGTTCGACCATCGCCGGCAGGCCGCCCGGCGCGCGGCGATCCAGGCGCTGGTGATCACCAATATCGGCGGGCTGGCGCTGCTGGTCGGGGCGGTCCTGCTCTGGCAGGCTGCTGGCAGCTGGGAACTGGGCACGCTGGCGCAGAGTGGTTTGCAGCAGCACCCGCTTTATGGCGCGATCCTCGCCTGTATCCTGCTGGCCGCCTTCACCAAATCGGCGCAGTTCCCGTTCCACTTCTGGCTGCCCAACGCCATGGAAGCGCCAACCCCGGTTTCGGCGTTCCTGCATTCCGCCACCATGGTGCAGGCGGGGGTGTATCTGCTGGCGCGCATGTCCCCGTCGCTGGGCGGCACCACGGCTTGGACCACCTTGTTGATTGTGTTTGGCGGGCTGACGCTGCTGTGGGGCGCGTTCGGCGCGCTGCGCCAGATCGATCTCAAGCAGATGCTGGCCCAATCCACCATTGCTTCGCTGGGGCTGCTGGTGCTGCTGATCGGCATTGGCAACGAGGCCGCCATTTCCGGCATGGTGATCTATTTTCTGGCCCATGCCTGCTACAAGGCAGGCTTGTTCATGGTGGCCGGTGCGGTCGACCACGGCACCGGTACGCGCAACCTTTCCGTGTTGGGGGGGCTGGCTGACCAGATGCCGGTAAGCTTTATCGGCGCCTCGCTCGCCGCCTTGTCCATGATCGGTCTGCCGCTGACGCTTGGCTTTTTCGGCAAGGAAGAAATGTACCTGGCGCTGATGGGGCTGCGCCCCGAGGCCTTGCTGGTGCTGGCCGTGCTGATCCTGGGCAATGCGCTGCTCGCCGGCCTGGCCCTGCTGGTGATGATCAAGCCGTTCCTGGGGCCGCTCCTGCCCACGCCCAAATCGCCGCATGAAGCGCCTGTTGCCATGCTGGCCGGTCCCATTCTGCTCGGGGGAGCGGCAATCGTCGCGGCAATGACGGTGGAATGGTTCGGCCCCAATATCGTGGTGCCGGCGGCGGCGACCATCCTGGGTGAAGCAACGAACAGCCATCTGCACCTTGCCATTGATTTCCGCAGCCCGCTGCTGTGGCTTTCGGTGCTGACCTGGGCCCTCGGCATCCTCGTATACTGGCAGGCCAGCACCATCCGAACCGTGCTGCGGCGCGGCGGCCGCGCCATGGGCTGGACGGCCGATACGGTGTTCGACTGGGCCATGTTCGGCCTGATCCGCGTCGCGGGACTAGTAACGCGCCGGCTGCATCATGGGCGGCTGGAGATTTATCTGGTTGTGGTGTTTGCTGCGCTCGCCCTGGTTTTGCTGGTGCCGGTGCTCGGCATGGGCGGGCTCGCGGCGCTATGGCCATCGGGCCAGTTCGGCAACTGGCCCGCCAGCCTGACCCCGGCCGCGCTGCACCTGCATGAATGGGCGGTGATCGCCCTGGCGATCGGCGGGTTGGTGGCGGTGCTGGTCGCTTCGAGCCGGCTGGTCGCGATCCTGGCGCTGGGCATCCAGGGCACCGCAGTGGCGCTGCTGTACCTGCTGTTCGGAGCGCCCGACCTGAGCTTCACCCAGTTCATGGTCGAGGTGCTTTCCGTGGTGATCCTTACGCTGGTGATGACACGGCTGCGGCTCGACGAGCGCGACCACCGGCCGCTGGGCGAGGCCCTGCGCGATGGGGCCGTGGCGCTGGCCTGCGGCATCGGCGTGAGCCTGACGCTGCTCGTGGTGCTGACCGGCACGCTGGACCCCAAGCTGGGCGAGTTCTTTACGGCTACCAGCGTGCCACTGGCTCACGGGCATAACATCGTCAACGTCATTCTGGTTGATTATCGCGGCTTCGATACCCTGGGCGAAATCTCGGTGCTGATGGCGACGGGCATCGCCATCCTGGCGCTGATCCGGGGCCGGGCAGCGGCCGGGGCAGGGGAGCAAGGCCGCCCCCGGCCGCAGCCCAAGGTCGCGCTGGAGGGCGAGGCATGAACACCGTCATCTTCCGCACCACCGCGCCCGTCGTGGTCGCCATCATGCTGGTGTTCTCGGTGTTCATCTGCCTTCGCGGCCATAACGAGCCGGGCGGCGGCTTTATCGGCGGGCTGATCGCGGCCTCCGCCAT
>JAQGKH010000053.1 GCA_028290225.1 Devosia sp.
TTGTCACCTATGGCGACGATGAGGACCCCGAAGAGCATGTGGTGAGCGGCGAGGTTCTGCAGTTCGTGGAGAACCAGAAACTCGTGATGTCCTGGGTGTACAAGGATGAAGAGGACGAAGGCAGCGAGCTGCTGTTCGTGGTCGATATCGCCTTCAAGGCGGCGGGCGATGGTCGCACCAGCATCACGCTGACCGAGCGCGGCCTGGCCCATGCCGACCCGGAATCCCGCATCTTTTCAATCGAGGCCTGGAGCGCGGCGCTGGAACAACTCGCCGAGGTGATCGGCTGACGCGGCCTTGGGAACGGGGTTCTACCAAGCCCCTCGTGACCAGCACGCCACGCTGACTTGGCGAACGGTTGGGGAAAGAGCTTCCCCCGCTGCACCCTTATGCCTTGTGGCACGTTGGGTGCATACTTAAGGTATGATTTTAATCCCCGAACCCACGCGATCCATGGCCAAGCACAAAGATCTGATTTCCGCTATCGGCAACACGCCGCTGATCCGTCTCAATCGTGTTTCCGAGCTAACGGGGTGCGAGATCTGGGGCAAGGCCGAGTTCCTCAATCCGGGCCAGTCCGTCAAGGACCGTGCGGCGCTGTTCATCATCCATGATGCGGTGCAAAGCGGAGCACTGCGGCCGGGCGGCACCATTGTCGAGGGCACGGCGGGCAATACCGGCATCGGGCTGACGCTGGTGGCCAATTCGCTCGGGTTCAAATCGGTGATCGTTATTCCCGAAACCCAGAGCCAGGAGAAAAAGGACGCGCTGCGCCTGTACGGGGCCGAGGTGATCGAGGTGCCCGCCAAGCCCTATCGGGATCCGAACAACTACATCAAGATTTCCAGCCGACTGGCGGAGAAACTGGCACGGGAGCTGCCGGGCGGGGCGATCTGGGCCAACCAGTTCGACAACACGTCGAATCGTCGTGCGCATATCGAAACCACTGGTCCCGAAATCTGGCAGCAGACGGGCGGGCGTATCGATGGGTTCATCTGCGCCGTCGGCTCGGGTGGGACGCTGGCGGGCGTCGCCGAGGCGCTGCGGGCGCGCAATTCCGATATCCGCATCGGTCTGGCGGACCCCGAAGGGGCAGCGCTTTATAGCTATTACAGCACCGGTCAGTTCGCCTCATCGGGCGATTCGATTACCGAAGGCATTGGGCAGGGCCGGATCACGGCCAATCTGGAAGGCCTGAGGGTCGACCATCCCTACCGGATTTCGGATGCCGAGGCCCTGCCCTATGTGTTCGACCTACTCGAGCACGAGGGCATCTGCCTTGGCGGCTCCAGCGCCATCAACATTGCCGGGGCCGTCCGGATGGCGCGTGACCTGGGACCAGGCAAGACCATCGTCACCGTTCTGTGCGATTATGGCAATCGCTACCAGAGCAAGCTCTACAACCCCGAGTTCCTGCGGGCCAAAGGCTTGCCCGTGCCGCAGTGGCTGGAAAATCGGCCACGCCTGGACATTTCCTCGGTGCTTGAAACAAATCCGGCCTGAGAACCATACCCGCACTGGGTGATTGTGCCCCGCGAGGCGCCTGTTAGATTGGCGCCGCAACGGGCGCAGGTAGTAGATTGATCAGCTTTCTTGATATTTTCGACATGGTGGCGGCGGACCTGCACCTGATCGCCATCGCCACTGGGCTGCTTTACCTGCTGGCAGTTGTTTGCGCGGTGCGCGAGATCATGAACTCGCGCACCTCCCAGGGCTCCATCGCCTGGCTGCTGTCGCTGTTGCTGCTGCCCTTCCCTACGGCCTTCCTTTACCTGATCTTTGGCTGGAAGTTCTTTGACGACTACGCCACCGACCGCATCCGCAATGGCCGCTCGGCGCGGCCGCTGCGCGCCAAGGACCTGTCGTTGATCGACCGCGACACCAGCGAGCGATGGCCGGTGCAGAGCAAGGTTTCCGAAGTGCCGTTCCTGAACGGCAACAAGGTCGAACTGCTGATCGATGGGCAGGCCACATTCGATTCGATCTTTGCTGGCATCGCCCGCGCCAAGAGCTATCTGCTGGTGCAGTTCTATATCGTGCGGGACGACCGGCTGGGGCAGGAACTGGCGGAGCGGCTGATCGAGCGGGCCAATGCCGGGGTGAAGGTCTTTCTGCTCTATGACGATGTGGGCAGCACGGGCATGCCCAGGCGTTATCGCAAGTGGCTGCGAGACGCGGGCGTTCGCGTTGCAGGCTTCAACCAACGCCACAAATTCCTGCGCATGTATGGTCCCAGCCGCATCAACTACCGCAACCACCGCAAGATCGTCGTGGTGGATGGCGAGGAGGCCTGGGTGGGCGGGCACAATGTAGGCGTGGAATATCTGGGGCAGGACAAGCGCTTCGGGCATTGGCGCGACACGCATGTGCGGGTTTCCGGGCCGGCGGCGCTGGGATGTGCGCTGCTGTTTCGCGAAGACTGGGAATGGGCCACCGGGGAAGTGTTGCCCTCGGCCCCGCCGGAGACCGTCAAGACGCCAGGCGATGAGTCGGTGCTGGTGATGGGCAGTGGCCCGGCCGACAAGCTCGAGGAATGCGCCATCGCCTTTACCGATATCATCGGGCGAGCGCGCGAGCGACTGTGGATCGTCAGCCCGTATTTCGTGCCCGATACCGATATTCGCACGGCCTTGTTTGCGGCCAAGCTGCGGGGGGTGGACGTGCGGGTGATGTTGCCCAATGTGCCTGACCACAAGATGGTCTGGCTCGCCAGCATTGCCCATGCCGACGCCATGGTGGAGCATGGCGTTTCCATCTACCGCTATGTGAACGGGTTCCTGCACCAGAAGGTGGTGCTGATGGACGACCAGATCGCCTCGGTGGGCAGCGTCAATTTCGACAACCGCTCCTTCGCCATCAATTTCGAGATCACCCTCTGGTTCACCGATCCGAAATCGATCGCCGCGGTTGAATCCATGCTGATCCAGGATTTCGAAGGCTGCCGACAGGTGGAACTCGAGGAAGTCACCAAGCGCCGCCTGCCGATGCGGTTTCTGACCCAGGCGGCGCGGCTCCTGTCTCCCCTGCTTTGAGTGTTCGATGACCCAATTCCTGTTTCGCGACGACAGCTATCTCCGATCCACTGCAGCCAAGGTGACGGCGATCACGCCCGAAGGGGGGATCGTGCTCGACCAAACCGTGTTCTATGCGACCTCGGGTGGACAGCCCGGCGATAGCGGCCGGCTGGTGCGGGCGGACGGCTCCGTTGTCGAGATTGCCACCGCGATCCACCCGGATGGCAACAAGACAGCCATCGTGCATGTGCCCGCGCCCGGCGCGGTGTTGCCGGCGGCAGGCGAAAGCCTCGTGGCGCAGATCGACTGGGAGCGCCGTTTCCGGCTGATGCGCATGCATACAGCGCTCCACCTGCTCTCGGTGGCCCTGCCCTTTCCGGTAACCGGGGGCTCGATCAGCGAGGATCGCGGGCGGCTCGACTTCAACATGCCCGAGGCGCCGGCCGATCTCGCCGTGGTTGAAGCCGAACTCAACACGATGGCCGAAGCGGCTCATCCGGTTACCCATGAGTGGATCACCGATGATGAAATGGCCGCCAATCCCGACCTGATCAAGACCATGAACGTCAAGCCACCGGTGGGCCAGGGCCGGGTGCGGCTGGTGCGGATCGGCTCGATCGACCTGCAGCCCTGTGGGGGAACCCATGTCGCCAATACGCGCGAGATCGGGCGGATGGTGATCGGCAAGATCGAGAATAAAGGCAAGCAAAACAGGCGGGTAAACCTGCTTTTTGCCAACTAGAATCCGCTACAGGATAGGCGGGGCGTAAAGCAGCCCGCCATTGCTCCACAGGGCGTTCTGGCCGCGCAGCAGGGCCGCGCCGGTTTGCGGGCCGAAATGGCGATCATACAGTTCGGCGTAGTTGCCGATGGCGCGCACCACGTCACTCATGAAGGTGGGCTTGAGCCCCAGCGGCGTGCCGAAATCGCCATCCACCCCCAACAAGCGGCGCACGGCGGGGGTGCGGGCATTGGCAAGGGAATCGATGTTGAGCGCGGTGATCCCCACTTCTTCGGCATTGATCAGGGCAAAGATGGTCCATTTGACGATATTGAACCATTGATCATCGCCTTCGCGCACGGCGGGGCCCAGCAGTTCCTTGGAGATGCGCTCGGGCAGGATGCGATGGGCGGCGGGTTCGGGCAGATCGCGGCGCATGGCCTGCAACTGGCGGCCAGAAGCGGATACGACCTGGCAAAGGCCGGCGCGGTAGGCCACCGCCAGATCCGCGACATCCTCATAGGGCACCTCGGTATAGCTGGCCTGATTAAGAAAGAAGAATTCCTGCACCCGCTCGAGTTCTTCGCCCCCTTCGATGACACAGATGCTGATGTCATCCAGCTCAAAGGCCGACACGACTCCCAAGGACTGGGGCACCATGAAGGCCTGCCCATCGAAAAACGCGGTGGCAACGTAGTTAGCCCCGAACAGGGTATCGCGCCGCTGGGTCCAGGAGCCGTTGCGGGTGAGCACATCCACCTGCCCGGTTTGCAGGGGGGCAAAGCGGCTTTCGCCGCGCAAGGCGCGGAATTCGATCAAGTTGGCATCGCCAAATACCGCAGCGGCGATGCCGCGGCACAAATCCACATCAAAGCCCGACCAGCGTCCCTCCGCATCCTGCTGGGCAAAGCCGGGCAAGGGGCTGGTGGCGCCGCAGATCAGAAAGCCGCGGTCGCGCACGGTTTGCAGCGTTTGGGCTTGGGCCGGGGCGAGGCTGGCACTCGCCAGGACCGCAAAACCGGCCAGCCAAATGGCTGCGGACCGTAACAAGGTGGAAAATCGGCTCAACGCAGTGTCTGGCTCCCAGGGCGCGTCCATATTGGCGCGGACCGTGACGGGGTCAACCCGTCACGGTCCGATCTGCACGGAACTAGACCCGCAGCCTTAATGGAGGATCTGGCTGAGGAAGAGCTTGGTGCGCTCGTGCTGGGGCGCCGAAAAGAAGGCTTCGGGCTCGTTCTGCTCGATGATCTGGCCTTGATCCATGAAGATCACCCGGTTGGCAACCTGGCGGGCGAAACCCATCTCGTGGGTGACGCACAGCATGGTCATGCCTTCTTCGGCCAGCGAGATCATGACTTCGAGCACTTCCTTGACCATTTCTGGATCCAGCGCGGAAGTCGGCTCATCAAACAGCATGATCCTGGGTTGCATGCAGAGCGAGCGGGCAATCGCGACGCGCTGCTGCTGGCCGCCGGAAAGCTGGCCGGGGAACTTGTTGGCCTGCTCGGGAATCTTGACCCGCTCCAGATAATGCATGGCCGTCGCTTCCGCCTCGGCCTTGGGGACGCCGCGCACCCAGATGGGCGCGAGCGTCAGGTTCTGCAGGATGGTCAGATGCGGAAACAGGTTGAAGTGCTGGAACACCATGCCGACTTCGCGGCGCACGTCGTCGATGCGCTTGAGATCGGCGGTGAGTTCAGTGCCATTGACGATGACCTGGCCTTCCTGATGTTCCTCCAGCCGGTTGATGCAGCGGATCAGGGTGGATTTGCCCGAGCCCGAGGGCCCCGCAATGACGATGCGCTCCCCGCGCATCACCTTGAGGTTGATGTCGCGAAGCACGTGGAAATCGGCGTACCATTTGTGCATGCCGATGACCTCCACCGCAACGTCGGTGGAGGAGACCTGCATCTGCGCGGTATCGCTGGCGCGTTCGGCGGCGAAAGAAACTTGGGTCATGATTACCTCTTGTGGCCCGTGTCCAGCCGCCGCTCCATGAACAGGGAGTAGCGCGACATGCCAAAACAGAAGATCCAGAACATAAAGGCCGCAAAGATGTAGCCGGTTACAGCCTGGGTCGGGGAGGACCAGGCTATATCGGAGCTTGCAGCCTGGACGGTGTTGAGCAGATCGAAGATGCCCACGATGGAAACCAGCGAGGTATCCTTGAAGAGGGCAATGAAGTTGTTCACGATGCCGGGGATCACATGCTTGATCGCCTGGGGCAGGATGATGAAGTACATCCGCTTCCAGTAGCCGAGCCCCAGGGCTGCGGCAGCCTCGTATTGCCCGCGCGGCAGAGCCTGGAGGCCGCCCCGCACCACTTCGGCGAGATAAGCGGAGGCGAACAAGGTCACCCCGACCAGGGCCCGCAGCAGCTTGTCGACCGTGGTGCCGGTGGGCATGAACAAGGGCAGCATGATCGACGCCATGAACAGCACGGTGATCAGCGGCACGGCGCGCCAAAGTTCGATGAACATCACCGAAAGGGTCTTGATGATGGGCAGCCTGGATTGGCGGCCGAGTGCCAACATGACGCCGATGGGAATGGAGCAGATGATGCCGACCAGCGAGATGATCAGCGTGACCATCAGGCCGCCCCACTGCTCGGTGGGCACATGGCGCAGGCCGAACACGCCGCCGTTCAGCAGGTAAAAGCTGATCACCGGAAAAACGACGAAGAACAGCAGCGCATTGATGCGCTTGAACGGGGCCGAGGGCACCAGCAAGGGCGCAATCAAGGCCGCACCCAACACAAAGACAATGTTGGGCCGCCAG
>JAQGKH010000233.1 GCA_028290225.1 Devosia sp.
TGGCAAACAGTGCCGTGGCGATCGGCTGCAATGCCAGGGCCACACGCAGTTTCTTGACCATGTCGGCCTCGCTCGAAAAATCGAGATTGGCCTGCACGGTGCAGGAGCGGAACATCATGGAGGTGCCCAGCGTGCCGACCTTATCCATATAGGGCGCCATGATTCCATAGCGCGACTTGGGCATCGCCGGGATCTCGGCTACCGACCAGATGGGAGTAACGCCAAGCCCGAGGAAATGGATGTCGAGCGGTGCGGCAGCCGCTTTGGCAATGCGCATATGCTCGGCCAGTTCGGCGGCCGAGCCATGCAGGTCTTCCTGCGGCGCTCCCGAAAGTTCAAACTGTCCGCCGGGCTCCAGCGAAATGCCGCCTGCGACCTCATTGTTGCGCAAGCCGATGGGATTGTCTCCGTCGTAGAACGGAGCCCAGCCGGTGAGTTGCTGCACCCCGTCCAGCAGGGCGCGAATGCCCTGTGGTCCCTCATAGGTAACGGGCCGCAGCGGATTGGTATGGAAGACATGCTTTTCGTGCTCGGTCCCGACGCGCCAGGCACTGGCGGGCTTGCAGCCGCGTGCCATGGCCTCGATCAGGTCGGCGCGCGATTCGATGGGAGCAGATGCAGGTTCAGCGCCGGCCATAGAGGTCCTCTGGCAATGAGGGGTCAATAATGGCGCGAACATAACGTTGCACGGCGTTAAAGCAATCGCCTTATCGCCAATCGCCGATGGTGGCCTGGATCACGGCCAAGGCAGCCACAGCTGCCGTATCGGCCCGTAAGATGCGTGGGCCAAGACTGATGGGGACCACAAAGGCGCAGGCATGAAGGCGCTCGCGCTCGGCCTTCGAAAAACCGCCTTCCGGCCCGATCAGCAGCCCGACCGGTGTATCTCTCAAGGACTGGAGCGTTTGCAGCGGGGAGCCGGAGGCCTGCGCCTCATCGGCGACCACGAGACGTCTCTCGCCTTGCGCCACGGCCCAGCCCTCCAGCAGGGCCTCCAGGGCGATCTCGTGCTCAACCCTTGGCACAGTCAGCACTTCGCACTGTTCGGCGGCTTCCGTAGCGTTAGCCACCAGCCGTTCATGTTTGAGCCGGCTGACTTGGGTGAACTGCGTTAGAACTGGCTGGATCGTTCCGGCGCCCATCTCGGTCGCCTTTTGGATAACATAGTCCAGCCGTTCCGTTTTCAACGGCGCAAAGCCATACCAGAGATCGGAAGGCGGCGTTTGGGCGGTAATCTGCTCACCTGGTTCGAGTATGACCGCCTTTTTGGCATCGACCACCAGGCGCGCGAGCCAGGCACCGTCGCGGCCGTTAAACAGCACCACCTCATCGCCAATGCTCTTGCGCAGCACTGCTGCCAGATACAGCGACTGCTCCTTGCCCAATGCTACAGGCGAACCGTGCCCCAGATCAGCTTCGATAAACAGGCGGGGTAGGGCGGCGTGGGAGCGCGGCATGACTGGGTCCGGAGCAGAAGACAGACAAGGAGGCGGAGCTGGCTGGCATTGGCCGGCAGCTGAGCTCTACCCCAAATTGCGCGAACGCAGTAGAGCAGCAAGGAAACGCTGGCGAACTTTGCCGGTGCAATGGAGTGCAACACCATGGCCACACCATCGGAAGCGCAAACGGCGCGGAGTGTCGCCGATGCCCCGCAGGGCAATTGGGTAGATCGTTTCGCCCCCGATTGGCTCAAGCCTTATGCGCGCCTCGCGCGTTGGGATCGGCCCATCGGGTTCTGGTTGTTGTTCTGGCCCTGTATTTGGGGCTTGGGGCTGGCTGCGGTCGCCGACCCGGTTCGCGGCTTTGATTGGTGGACCGCCATTTTGATGTTCGGAGGCTCAGTGCTGATGCGCGGCGCCGGCTGCACCTTCAACGACATCGTGGACCGCGACATCGACACCCAGGTCGCCCGCACCCGCTCGCGCCCGATTCCCTCGGGCCAGGTCACGACCAGGCGCGCACTGACGTTCCTGGTAGCGCAAGCGCTGCTGGGCCTGCTGATTCTGTTGCAGTTCAACGCCTTCACGGTCCTGCTGGGCGTCGCTTCGCTGGTGCTGGTAGCCATTTATCCGTTCATGAAGCGCATCACTTGGTGGCCGCAGGCCTTTTTGGGCCTCGCCTTCTCCTGGGGCGCCCTGATGGGGTGGTCCAGCCAGACCGGAGGGCTGTCGGTGGCGCCGCTGCTGCTGTATTTCGGCTGCATCCTGTGGACCATCGGCTATGACACGATCTATGCCCTGCAGGATGTGGACGATGATGCGCTGATCGGCGTGAAGTCCACGGCGCTGCTGTTCGGTTCGCGCGCCCGCATCATTGTCGCAGGGTTTTACCTGTTGAGCTTTGCGCTTTGGCTGGCCGCCGCCGTGCTGGTGGGGGCCGGGCTGGTGTTTGCCTCGTTATCGCTGATCGCCCTTGGATTGCTCGCCTGGCAGGTGCAGACGCTGGATGCCTCGGCGGCCGGCAACGCCTTGCTGCGGTTCAAGAGCAATCATTATGTGGGCCTGGTCCTGAGCTTGGCATTGCTGGCCGAGTGGGTCTGGTAGATCCCCTAAAACGCCGAAAGGACCGGCCGCACCACCGACCGGTCCCTTCAACGTGCTTGGAGGCAACTCGAAATTAGTTGGCTTCGCCCTGCCCGGGTTTGCGCCGATTGAGGAAGCGCGGACGGCGATTGGCATCGGCGGCGAGCCGGCGGCGTGCGGCAGGTTGGCCCAGCATGACCCCATCCACCTGCTGCGAATAGGGCAGGTAAGCGCCATCGCCTGCCTTGATGAACAGCGGCAGGCGGAGCTTGCGGCCCCAGTTCTGCCATTCCGCGACGACGTTGTGGTTGCCCACTTCCTCGAACACCCGGTAGTTCAGGTCCTCATCGGCGTGAACCAGCTCGATTGCGCTGCTCAGAACGCCCTCGGGCGAAATCGAGCTCGCCACCGCCACGCCGATGAACTCGTGCACGGGCACCTTGATCTTGATTGCAATGCCGCTTTGTTCAAGCTGCCGGCGCACCGTAACGGTTTGGACCGGCTCCCTGGGGCCATTATCATTGGCCGCAACAAAGCGTCGGTCCAAGACCGCCGGCCTGCCGAATGCCAACACCACCGACCCGCCTTCCATGGCTACGCCTTCAACCATCTGATCTGCCTTCCTGCTAACCGTGAGAGCTTGTTCGGCGCTCTCTTTGTGGGGCCAATCTATCGTGTCGTGTTACCTGCCACCTTAATCCGCTCGGTTAAGTTTATCTTGTTTTCCCGCAGGGTTAGCGGGATGTGACCCGGTGTAGGACCTGGTTAACCGCGATCGCTCGACAGCCCCCTCGAACGCCCGCGCACCCCCGGCAAGCAGCGACGTCGCAGGGCGAAGCTTGCACCTTGTCCCGAGCAAGGCTCCGGCCTAGAAGCGGGCGCATGGACGTCGCCCCTACCACCGCCCGAGAAGACCTTGAACTGCTGCGCTCCAGCGCCGTAGCGGCAGGAATCATTGCGAGCAGTTTCTTTCGCGCGCCGGTAAAGGCCTGGACCAAGGATAACGCGTCCCCCGTCAGCGAGGCCGATATCCTGGTGGACCGTTACCTGGCCGCGTCCCTGCTCGCGGCGCGCCCCGGCTATGGCTGGCTCAGCGAGGAAACCGCGGACAATCCTTCGCGCCTGACCTGCCGCCGCGTTTTCGTGGTGGACCCTATCGATGGCACCCGCGGCTTTTTGCGTGGCGAGGATTCCTGGACCGTATCGCTGGCCGTGGTGGAAGACGGGGTGCCGATCGCGGGCGTGGTTTATGCCCCAGCGCGCAACGAAATGTATGACGCCTGCCGCGACGCTGGCGCTCGCCTCAACGGCGCTCCACTGCTCCGCCGGCGCCGGGCAGGGGCGCTACCGCTGATTCCCGCGCCGGCTGCGGTGCATCAGGAACTGGGCGCCGCCGGTCTGAGCTATACGAGGGGCCCCTCTCTTCCTTCATTGGCTTATCGGCTGGTGCAGGTTGCCTCGGGCAAGCTGGATGCGGCGATGTCCCGCCGGGGCGCCCAGGACTGGGACATTGCGGCCGCGGCACTGATCCTCGAGGAGTGCGGCATAGCGCTGATGGATGTTTGCAGTGGCCCCCCCCTGTTCAACAAGCGCGATGTGCGCCACGGCGCGCTTGCGGCGCTCAGCGACATGAGCCTAAAACCGCTTGTCCATGCCGCGTTGATCAAGGTCTACGGATGCCCATCCCCGGCCGAGCCGACGCCCGACCCCTCCCTGCCTAGCTGACGGAAAAGCGCCCATGCCCAGCACCAAAGAAGATCCCGCCAAGCAATTGCTTCACCTCGTGATCGGCGGGGAGCTATCGAGCCTTGAAGGGGTGACCTTCAGCGATCTTGACCAAGTCGATGTCGTGGGTGTCTTCCCCAACTATGCCACTGCCTACGCCGCATGGAAGCAGAAGGCGCAATTGACGGTCGACAGTGCCCAGACCCGATACTTCATCGTGCATCTGCACCGCTTGCTGGATCCGCGGGCCGACTAGGGCTCCCGCAGTGCCGCCAGTATCGCTTCCATCGCTCCGGGTGGGCCGATGCGTTGCTGGCCAACAGCGGCCAGCCTTTGGCGCTCGCCACCATCTTCAAGCAGGTGCTGGAGCGCCCCGCCGACGGCGCCTGCCGCCGGGGGGACCACGATGCGCGCTTCCCCGAATAGCTGCTGTTCGTCCTTGAAGCGCGAGCGCCGATCACGCGGGTTGATGAAGGTGATGACGGGCTTGCCAAGTCCGAGCGCCTGCACGGTCGCGGTGCCCGCCTGGGACAGCACAATATCGGATTGGTCCAGCAAGGTGCCAAGCGCGCTGCCTCTCGCCAGGTGGAGCACGAGACCATCGTCACCCAAGGTTCCCAGGTCGTTGGCTTCGGAGGAAAGCAGTCCAATGCGCTCCAGTCCCGCCGCCCGCGCCAGATCTTCCACGGCGACTCCACCGGCAACCGCCACGAATATGTCGGGCCGCAGCACCGGCGAGATGGTGCGAAGCGCCGCAACCTGCAGCGAAAAGCTTTCCGCTGTCAGTTGGCGGCTTCCCGGCAACAGCGTCACCGCAAGCGGTTGGGTGCGGCGGGAGCTCGCGTCATAGGCGCCGCGCGGCACCGTATCCATCATGATATTGCCGGCGCAGCGCGCATCGACATCCAGCTGAACCAGGCTTTGAGCCAATGCCGGACTGCGGCAGAACACCGTCTGGCAGGTTTGCTTGATGACCCAGCGCTCTGCCGCTGAATAAAGCCGGGCCGCGCCGGTCTTGTACACATCGAGATAAAACAGCTCGCGATGCCCGGTAAACAGCGCCGCGAGCACCCCCACCATGTCACCTACCACCACGACCCGCTCGTAGCGGCCCTGGATTTCACGAAGAAACCGCAGTGCCGGCGGCACCACTGCTAGGCCGCCGGTCGTCAAGTCACGGCGCAGCGAGCCCTTGACGTTGCGCCAGCCTTCCGATTGGAGGCTCGCCCGCGGACCAACGATGGGGCACACGCCGGCAAAGGCAGATCCGGCACCGATCATGGGATAAGCTTCGGCGCGAACCCCCTCGGGTAAACGGGCAATGATCGCCGCTGCGATCCCATCTTCTCCGTGCCCGTTGCACACAAAGAGCCAAGGGCGGCGGACTGACGCTTCCGCCACGCTCAGGCTCCCAGGCCGTACCGCTCAAAGGCTTGGTGGGCGGCAGCCGCATCCGCATAGGGCTCTTGCCGGTCAACGTTCCAATAGCTCAACTCATCGAGCGGGATGGGCTTGCCGGTGATGGCGCAGCGCACAAAGGTGCCAGGCTTGAGCACGACATAATCACCATCGAGGTAACGGATCACCGCCTCGGTGGCGGAAAAGCCCTTGTCGAAGATGTTCATGCAGTAGCTCCTTGTGCGGCAGCTCCGGTATAGCGCTCCCGCCCTCCGATCAAAAGAGGCTCTCCTGCGCTTCCGGCTCCGGGCTGGCCGGGCGCGGCTTGCGCCGCGGACCGGGTGGAGCGCCGGTGATGGTGGCCGAGTTCGCGCCATCGGCGAACTCAATGGCAACGACTTGCCCTGGCTGCAGCTCTGCACTTTGCCGCACCAGATTGCCTGCCTCATCCTTGATCACGGCAAAGCCGCGCGCCAGGACGCTCTTGTAGCTGAGGGAAACAAGCAGTTTGCCCTCCTGGCTGAGCGCAGCCCGTCGATCGGTCAGGCCAAGGGCCACGCCGGCTCGCAGGCGCGCGGCCAAAGGGGCCAACTGGCTGCGCCCGTGCCGCAACTCGGCTCGCAAAGCCTGTGGGGATAGTTTGGGTGCGACAGTCTCGAACAAGGCCCGCTTGCGCTCCAGCAAGCGGCTGGCGACAGCACCCAAACGTCCGGCGCGGGGGTCATAGGCCAGGCGCGCGCGCTCCACATTGAGGCAAAGCCCGGTATCGGCACGATGAGCCAGATTGCGCAGGCGTTCCGCCCCGTCCCGTTGCCGCTGTTGCAGCAATTGGGGGCGCAGCTTGGGCTCGACGCGCGACAGGCGCACACGCTGTTCCTGCACCGAATGGCGCAAGCACGAAAACAGATTGCTGGACGCATGATCGAGGCGTTGGCGCTGGATCGCGACCAGATCCGCGGGGCGCGGCAGGCCTGCGGCAATGGCTCGAAACCGATCCCGCGCGCTCCCGACGAGGCGGCGGCTGCCGCCGCGCTGGCGCCCGCCGAGATCGTCCACATAGCCGATCAGTTCAGCCCGCACCGGCACTGCCGCCTCCGCCGCCGCTGTTGGGGTCGGGGCCCGCATATCGGCCGCGTAATCCACGAGGGTCGTGTCAGTTTCGTGCCCCACGGCCGAGATCACCGGGATGGCGCTGGCCGCCACGGCGCGTACCACCGCTTCCTCGTTGAACCCCCACAGATCTTCGATGGATCCACCGCCCCGGGCAACAATCAGCAGGTCCGGTCGCGGGATGGCGCCCTGAGCCTCAAGCGCGTTGAAGCCCTCCACGGCGGTAACCACCTCGGCCGCGCAGGTATCGCCCTGCACCCGCACCGGCCAGACCAGGACATGGCTGGGGAAGCGATCCTCCAGGCGATGCAGAATGTCGCGGATCACGGCGCCCGTAGGTGAGGTAATCACCCCGATCACGCGGGGCAGGTAGGGCAGGGACCGCTTGCGTTCGCGCGCGAACAGGCCCTCGGCGAGCAATTTCTTGCGCCGTTCTTCCAGCAGCGCCATCAGCGCTCCGGCACCAGCCGGCTCGATATTGTCGATGATCAGCTGATATTTCGAGGAGCGTGGAAACGTGCTCAGCCGTCCGCTGGCAATCACTTCCAGCCCTTCCTCGGGCTTGAAGCTGAGGCGGGAATAACTGGTTTTCCAGACCACCGCATCGATGGCGGCGCTCTCATCCTTCAACGTGAAATAGCAGTGGCCAGACGCATGCTGACCCCGAAAACCCGAGATTTCTCCGCGCACCCGCACCGAGCCGAACTCGTCCTCGACGGTGCGCTTCACCGCCTGGGCAATTTCCGAAACCGTGAATTCGGCGGCATTGGTCAGTAGCTGGGACATGGTGCTCTGGTGCTCCGAACCGGCCATTCAGTCAAGCGCCCGAACCTATTCGGCCGCGCTCGCCAGCGTAGGGTGCACGTCCAGATTCCCCATGGAACTGACGATATGGTTCGCCAGGGCATCATAGATGCTGCCATAGGCATGGCTGGCCCGCAGCAGCGCGATCTGCGCATCGCCGAGCCGGGGCAGGTTCTGCTCGTCCGACACCACCCGCATGCCGGGCTGCAAGGCGCTTTCCGGCAGGAAACCTACCGCCAGATCAGACAGAACCGCACTCGAGATCGCCGTGGCGTTCGATGAGGTATAGGCGATCCGATAATCCTTGCTCACGCGGTTGAGCGCTTCCACCGCATCGGCGCGCCAGATGCAGCATTGCGGCCCGCAGGCAATCGGCAAGGGATCGGTGGCCAGCGCTTGGCCCCCATGCGAGGCGACCCAGAACATTCTTTCGGTACGGAACAACTCGCCAAACGTGCTGCCGGTACCTTGGGTGAACACGATCAGGTCATAGCGCCCCACCTTCATGCCCTCCAGCAATTGCTCGGATGCCATGCAGGCAACATCCACCACGATCTTGGGATGGGTGCGCTGAAAGCTCGACAGAATAACGGGCAGGAGCCTGACAGCGTAATCGTCGGGCACGCCGAAGCGGATGGTTCCGGCCAGATCTCCATCCGAGAAATGGTCCAGGATCTCCGCATTGGTGCGCAGCATCTTGCGCGCGCGGGCGTAAAGGGCTTCCCCGTGATTGGTCAGCGAGACGCTCCGGCCATCGCGCGTCAGGAGCAGCCGCCCAAGCCGCTCTTCCAGCCGCTTGATCTGCATCGACACGGCCGATTGCGTCTTATGTACGCGCCGGGCCGCTTCTGTGAAGCTGCCGCAATCGGCGATGGCGCAAAAACTCTGCAGCTGATCAAGGTCCAACGGAACTGCCATCGCTCGCATCACCAACGTTGATGGGGAGGATGAAATCTATTTGTTAGACGAATAGATGTCCAGCGACTTACCTGTGGGGGAGGGGCGCTCCGGGAGTGCTCCTGCTGCAGGAATTCTGCATTACCTTGAGGAATATCATGGCTTACTCGTCGCTGAACGAGCGGCCCCTAGTGGTCGCCGGTGCCTTCGCTCGTCCCCTAAGCGCGCTCTCGCGCTGGTTCGCGGCCGCCCAGGCCACGCGAGCGCGACGTCAAGCCCTTGCTGCCTTGCTCGATCTTGACGCAGCGCGGCTTCAGGACCTCGGTATTTCGCGCAAGGATGTTCTGGAAGCCGCGCTTAACGGCCGCGCGCCCGGCCGGCAGCTTGCAGCGGCGCGGGCCCGCAACTCCCGGCAGTAAACACGATAGCTTTGCAGCGACGGCGAACCTGCCGCTGCCGCCTTGTTGGCCGGTCACCCAGCGGGTGCTCGTGCCATCTCCCGGGCCGGTTTTGCCGCCGTCCCTTTTCCTGATGACTTGCCGGACAGCACCATGTGCTTGTCCGGCTTTTTTTCTAGGTGAGTTGGCCGGAAGGCGTCGGCAGGAATGCCACTTCGCTGTCGTCGGCGAGATCAGGGCAGCTTGCCAAAGCCGTCGGCAAAGCCGTTGAGCGAAACCGGGATGCCGATCCCTTCTTCCGGGGTCTTGAACACCACGAAAATGGCATTGGTGCCGCCCGAAAGTGTCTGGATCAGCGCATCATCCAGCATTACCTCGGCCACACAGCCATTGGGCAGGCAGCGCACGAAGGCTACGCGCCCCATATCCTTGCCATCGATATTGAGCCCCAGGCCATTGGGCAGCAGCACGCCCAGAGGTGCCAGCACCCGCAGCAGCCTGGCTTCCCGGTCAGCCGTCTTGAGCACGATCACGGACAGCCCGACATTGGGCTGATCTTCGGCCATGACGTTCTGGATAATGGCGCATTGCTCGAAGCTGGCGCCCGGCGGGGTGTCGCAACTCATCTGCCAGTCGCCGAATTGCTCGCGCACCGTACCCTGGGCAACAACGCTGGCGCTGGAGCCGGCAACCGCCAGGAGCGTGATGCCTGCATAGGCGAGATGGCGCTTGATAGTCTGCATCACTTTTCCTGTCTCCAGCCGAATCGCGCCGGCGCGCGGAATGAATTCGTGTTTCGAACAGCGGCCATCCCGATGTCAACCAAACCAGCGCTCTGCTGTCCTGGTTTACCGACAACTGCGGCCGGCATGAGGCGCCGAGCTCGATCAGGCACATTATGACGCATCACCGGTCGCCATCGGCGCAATGGACTCGCCCGGTTTGATGTGATTTAGCTCGGGCTTGAGTTCTACGCTCCGAGGTTGAGTCGGGGCGGCGTAAGCTATGCCGCAATGCCCTCCTCAATCCCGGTGTGGATGCACCAGTTGATGCCGATAGGGGGTTTGTGTGACCAGGCAAGTCTTTGGAAGATTGAGTGCTGCAGCAGCAGCCGGGCTCGCACTGCTCCCTGCTGTGACGGTAGCGCAGGAAACGGCCGATCAGGGCTATGCAGCGCCCGGGCAGTTTCACATGCTGCGTTCCGTGACGCCGATCATGGATTCCATCGTGGCGTTCCATGATGGCATCTTGATGTGGACGATTTCGCTTATCGTCCTGTTTGTGCTGGCTCTCCTCGTTATCGTGATGGTGCGGTTCAATGCCAAATCCAATCCGGTGCCGGCGCGCTTCACCCATAACACCCTGGTGGAAGTGGTGTGGACGGTTCTGCCCGTCGTGGTGCTGATCATCATCGCCATTCCCTCCTTTGGCGTGCTGTCTGACCAGCTGACGACGCCCGATGGTGAGCGCAAATATCTCGGCGCCAATGTTTTCTCGTTCGGCGAGGTGGATGTGCCCGCGCCGGCGCTCACGATCAAGGCGACCGGTCAGCAGTGGTTCTGGGATTACGAATATGTCGATCAGGGCGTCAGTTTCTCGCAGCTGATGATGCCCGAAACCAGCACTGACGGCACCGATCGCCCGACGCTCAAGCCAAATCAGCCGCGCCTGCTTGCCGTGGACAACGAGCTTGTGGTTCCGGTGAACACCACCGTGCGTTTGCAGGTGACGTCCGATCCGGCTGGGGTGATCCATGCCTTTGCGGTGCCCTCATTCGGCGTCAAGATGGATGCGGTGCCCGGTCGCCTCAACGAAACCTGGTTTAATGCACGCGAGACCGGCATCTACTACGGTCAGTGCTCCGAGTTGTGCGGCAAGGACCATGCTTTCATGCCCATCGCGGTCCGTGTGGTGACCGAGCAGGAATTTGCGACTTTCATGGCAGCGCTTGAGGGTGGCGATTTCGCTGCCGCCAACGCGACGCTCGCGGCAGTCCAGTAAGAACACGGGTTAGGGGATCCTTTCCAAAATGGCCGATATTGCTCACCTCGAAGCCCAAGCCACGGGTCATAACCACGTCGCGCATGATCCGCACCAGCCGACCGGATGGAA
>JAQGKH010000263.1 GCA_028290225.1 Devosia sp.
TGGATTTGGAGCCCGGCGGAGACACACGACCGCTCAGCGGGCGTTTGGGCGGAACAATGGTGAGGGCGGCAGGAAGTGGATGGTGCATGTTGCCGCTGTTAGGACATCAGGGGGCGCGATGCAATCGTGCGCCACCCTTGTAGATCGCTCCCGCAGGAAAACCTCAGGCGCCCGCTCTGGCCTCGGCAATGGCCTTGAGGTCCGCCGGCTTGAGCGTGACGCTTTCGCCACAGCCGCAGGCGCCGGTTTGATTGGGATTCCTGAAGGTGAAACCCGAACTCATCTTCGACTGCTCGAAATCCATCACGGTACCGAGAAGGTACATGGTGGCCTTGGGATCCACCCATACATCCACGCCGCGATCGTTGACATGGTCGTCCCCAGCCACCGGCTCGCTGACATAATCCATGGTGTAGGACACACCGGCGCAGCCGGCATTCTTAATGCCGACGCGCAGACCGGCAACTGGCTTGTCGGAGTCTTCGATGATCTCGGTGATGCGCTCGGCGGCGGCTTCGGTCAGCGACATGATCTTGAAGGGCATCGGACAGCGACCTTTATCGGTGTTTCACGATATATAGAGCGGAACGCCCCAGATTACCACCAGTTCAACGCCACTTGAGCTTCCTCGCTCATGCGGCTGGCATCCCAAGGCGGATCGAACACCATGTTGACCGTGACATCCTGGACGCCTTCCACGGCGCGGGCAGCATTCTCGACCCAGCCCGGCATTTCGCCAGCCACCGGACAGCCAGGGGCGGTCAAGGTCATGTCGATGGTCAGGTTTCGATTGTCGTCGAGATCGACCTTGTAGATCAGGCCCAACTCATAGATGTCCACGGGGATCTCGGGATCATAGACGGTCTTGAGCGCCCCGATCAGATCAGTGGTGATCCGCTCAACCTCGCCCTCGGGAATGGCGGCGGACACCGTAGGGTTGATCCGAACGGGTGTTTCGGATGCGTTGTCGGTGGCAGGAACTTCGGCTTGGTCGGTCATAGGGTCCTCGCAGCTTACGCAAAAAAGCTTCGGGCGCGTTCGATGCCGTCCACCAGCGCGTCAACATCGTCTTTGCCGTTATATAGGGCGAACGACGCCCGGCAGGTAGAGGTGACGCCAAAACGCTTCAACAATGGCATGGCGCAATGCGTCCCGGCGCGAACCGCAATGCCGTACCGGTCGAGAATTGTCGCGACATCATGCGCATGGGCCCCTGCAATCTCGAACGAAAAAATGCCGCCTTTGCCCGGCGCGGTGCCGATCAGGCGCAGTGAGTTGATGCGGCTGAGGCGTTCCTGCGCGTAGGCAGCAACTTCGGCCTCATGCGCCGCTATGGCATCACGCCCGAGGCTCTCCATGTATTGGAGCGCCGCGCCCAACCCTATGGCCTGAACGATCGGCGGCGTACCAGCCTCGAAGCGATGCGGCGGCTCGTTATAGGTTACCCCATCCGTGGAGACCGTCTCGATCATCTCGCCGCCGCCCTGGTAGGGCTGCATCTCGGCCAGTAGTTCGTATTTGCCATAGAGCACGCCGATACCCGTGGGACCGTAGAGCTTGTGCCCGGTCATCACATAGAAGTCGGCATCCAGATCCTGCACATCCACCTTGGTATGCACAGCCCCCTGGCTGCCATCCACCAGAACCCGAATGCCGCGGGCGTGAGCGATCTCGATGATCTGCTTGATGGGCGTCACGGTACCTGTGACATTGCTCATATGGGTGACCGCTACCATGCGGGTGCGGGCGGTCAGGGCAGCGGCAAAGGCGTCGAGGTCAAAGGAACCATCGTCTCGCACATCCACCCAGCGTAGCACGGCGCCCTTGCGCTCGCGATGAAAGTGCCAGGGCACAATATTGGAGTGATGCTCGAGCATGGATAGGACGATCTCATCGCCTTCCCTAATGCGCGGGCCGGCAAAGGATGATGCAACGAGGTTGATGGCGTCGGTAGCCGAGCGGGTAAAGATGATCTCCTCAACGCGGCCAGCGTTCAGGAACTTGCGCACGGCCGCCCGGCCGCCCTCGAAAGCCTCGGTCGCACGATTGGCGAGCGTATGCAGGCCCCGATGCACATTGGCATATTCGTGCCTGAAGGCATGATCCATCCGGTCGAGCACCTGCACCGGCTTTTGCGCCGAAGCGCCGCTGTCGAGGAACACCAGGCGCTTGCCATGGATCTGCTCGGACAGGATGGGAAAATCGGCGCGAACTTTTTCGAGGTCGAAGGTCATGGTTCAGCTTCCGTGCGAGTTGTACGCCCGCTTGACCGGTCTCAACTCAGAAGAGAAATGGTGCGGCACCCTGCGCGCCACACCTTCGGTCGGCCGCGGGGCTACTTGCCGTTGAGCAACCAGCCATCAACGATGCCGTTCAGCACCGTGCTGAGCGCCTCGTCCTTGATCGGGTCGAGAACCTCGGCAAGAAAACCACGCACCAGCATGGTTTCCGCCTCCGTGCGCGGAATGCCGCGGCTCATCAGGTAGAACAGCCAGTCGGCATCCAACTCGCCGCAGGTGGATCCATGGCCGCACACCACGTCATCGGCATAGATCTCGAGCTCGGGCTTGGAGAGGATCTCGGCCTCGTCCGAAAGCATCAACCCCTGCATCATCATCTTGGCGTCGGTTTTTTGCGCATCGCGCGACACCACGATCCGGCCCTGGAACACCGCCTTTGAGCGCCCGCGGGCGATCTGCTTGAACATTTCCTTGGAGGTGGTGTTCGGCACCGCGTGGTTGACGTCGAGAGTGATGTCGCAGTGCTTGCCGTCGTCCACCAGATTGAGCCCGGTGAAATCGGCATGCGCCCCTTCGCCCGAGAAGCGGGCAAACAGTTGGGTGCGCGACAGCGCGGCACCGGCATGGATTGCCAACGTGCGCAGATTGGCCGCAGGCCCAATCTCGTACTGGTTGCTGGCAAAATGGGTTGCAGCACGTGCCGACAGGTCAACGGTGATGTGGGTGACTTCGGCGCCCGTTCCCACCGCAAGGAAGGTCGCATGGTTGCCGACATGTGCCTCGTTGGACCCAAGAAAGGTCTCGATGATCGTGACTTTGGCACTTTCGGCGACAAAGATCTTGACCGCACTCGCGGAGTGAGCGGCCGGACCATCGGAGCGGCGATCGATGTGGATCACCTGTTCGATCACGCCATCGATGTGCAGGTTCAAGCTCTCGGGTGCCAGAGCGCTGTTGATGTGCACCAGCACATCGTCACGCGGCGAAAGAACGTCACCCGCGGCCGTGCCCACCACCACGCCAGCCGGCGCCGAAGGGGCTGCCTGCAGGCGCCCATTGACGATGGTCAGTTGATAGGCTCCCGCGATGCGCAGGGCTGGCGCCTCTGCCGCATTGGCAGCCTCCGCGAGCGGCGGCACGGTGCGCAACAGCGTCTTGAGATCGGTGTAGTGGTAGCTCTCGACGCGCCGCGTCGGCAGTCCGGCCACGCTGATCCGTTCGGCGGTGCTATCGGCACCGGCGCCCTTGAGCTGAGCAATCAGAGTTTCTTCGGCTGCACTAAGCCGGATTTGCTGAGCCTGTCGCATCTAGGCGGCCGCGTTGTCGAAGTCGGCATAGCCCTTGGCTTCCAGCTGGAGCGCCAGGTCCTTGTCTCCGCTTTCCACGATCCGACCATCGGAGAAGACATGCACCACATCAGGCACGATGTGGTTCAGCAAACGCTGATAGTGGGTGATGACCAGCATCGAGCGACCGGCATTGCGCAGCGCATTGACGCCGCGCGAAACGACCTGCAGCGCATCGATGTCGAGCCCGGAGTCAGTCTCGTCCAGGATGCACATCTTGGGCTGGAGCAAGGCCATCTGCAGCACTTCGGCGCGCTTCTTCTCGCCGCCCGAGAAGCCGACATTGAGCGGACGCTTCAGCATTTCACTGTCGATGTTGAGATCGGAGCCGGCCTGCCGCACCGCGCGCATGAAGTCAGGGGTCGAAAGCTCTCCTTCCCCACGCGCCTTGCGCTGCGCATTAAGCGCTGCCTTGAGGAACGTCATGGTCGCGACGCCCGGAATTTCGATCGGGTACTGGAAGGCCAGGAACACGCCGGCTGCTGCCCGCTCGGCAGGCTCCATGGCAAGCAGGTCCTCGCCATCGATGAGCACTTCGCCCTCGGTGATCTCGTAGTCTTCTTTGCCCGCCAGCACATAGCTGAGCGTCGACTTGCCCGAGCCATTGCGACCCATCACGGCGTGAACTTCCCCGGCCGGGATGACCAGGTTGACGCCCTTGAGGATCTCACGATCCTCGATGCGGGCATGCAGATTGCGGATTTCAAGAATAGGGGTAGTCACTGCTGTTCTCCAAATGAACCGGGGTCGCCCGCTGGGCGCCACCCGGATGAAAGATGATGGCTTAGCCGACGCTGCCTTCGAGGCTGATCGAGATCAGCTTTTGCGTTTCGACCATGAACTCCATGGGAAGATGCTGCAGCACGTCGCGCACGAAGCCGTTGACGATCAGCGCCACAGCTTCTTCCTCGGAAAGGCCGCGCTGCTGGCAATAGAACATCTGATCGTCGGAGATCTTGCTGGTCGTGGCCTCGTGCTCGAACACCGCCGTGCCGTTGCGGCTCTCGATATAGGGCACGGTATGGGCGCCGCACTTGTCACCGATCAGCAGCGAATCGCACTGGGTGAAGTTGCGGGCGTTCTTGGCCTTGGCATGCGCCGAAACCTGACCGCGATAGGTGTTATCAGAGAACCCCGCCGCGATGCCCTTCGAAATGATGCGGCTGGACGTGTTCTTGCCCAGATGGATCATCTTGGTGCCACTATCGACCTGCTGGTAGCCGTTCGAGATGGCGATGGAATAGAACTCGCCGCGCGAATTGTCGCCGCGCAGAATGCAGCTCGGGTACTTCCAAGTGATGGCGGAGCCGGTTTCCACCTGCGTCCAGGAGATCTTGGAATTGTCGCCACGGCAATCGCCACGCTTGGTGACGAAGTTGTAGATGCCGCCCTTGCCGTCCTTGTCCCCGGGATACCAGTTCTGAACCGTGGAGTATTTGATCTCGGCATTTTCCAGCGCCACGAGCTCGACCACTGCGGCGTGCAACTGGTTCTCGTCGCGCATCGGCGCGGTGCAGCCTTCAAGATAGCTCACATAGCTATCGGCTTCGGCAATGATCAGCGTCCGCTCGAATTGGCCGGTATTGCGCTCATTGATGCGGAAATAGGTCGACAACTCCATGGGGCAGCGCACGCCCTTGGGGATGAAGACGAACGAGCCATCGGTAAACACAGCCGAGTTCAGCGTCGCATAGTAGTTGTCGGTGACGGGCACGACCGACCCGATATATTTCTGCACCAACTCGGGATATTCACGAATGGCCTCGGAGATCGAGCAGAAGATAATGCCGACCTTGCTCAGCTCTTTCCGGAAAGTGGTGACAACCGAAACCGAGTCGATCACCGCGTCCACCGCCATGCCGGGACGCTCGACGCCCGCGAGAATCTCGCGCTCGCGCAGCGGCACGCCCAGCTTGTCGTACATGGCGATCAGCGCCGGGTCGACCTCGTCCAGGCTCTTGGGGGCGGGGGAGGATTTTGGCGCAGCGTAGTAGTACATGTCCTGAAGATCGATCTCAGGATAGTGCACTTTCGCCCAGGTGGGCTCGGTCATGGTGAGCCAACGCTGATAGGCGTCGAGACGCCACTGCAGCATCCATTCCGGCTCGTTCTTCTTGGCCGAGATGAAGCGGACAGTGTCTTCATTCAGGCCCTTGGGAGACTTGACGGATTCGATGTCGGTTTCAAAACCGTACTTGTATTTATCAACGTCAAGCGCGAGCACCTGATCGACGGTTTCCCGGTCGATGTTCTCCTTGAGCGTGGGAATGTCGTAATCAGTCATGTCGCTTCTCCTTTGCCCCACAGCGGTTCAAGGTCGCTGGGAGCCGTCCAATTTTCATCCGGCCTAAGCCGCTTGTTCCTGCCGAGCGCGGTGGCGCTGCAGGATTGTTCGATATCCGGCGAGTAGAGCATCCACGTCCGCCATTGTAGAGTTCCAGCCAAAGCTCACCCGCAGCGC
>JAQGKH010000272.1 GCA_028290225.1 Devosia sp.
CATCGGCGCCCCAGCCACCGGTGAGCCGTTTCACTTCCTCGACGACACTCTTCTCCCGGATATTGACCGGAATAACGCCTTGATAGCGCGCCGCAATGTCGAGCTTGGGCTGCGCCAGATCGGCAACAATGGCCCTTGCGCACCCGCCAGCCAGTGCGGCAATGGCGACCATGGTCCCGATTGGTCCCGCGCCAAGCACCACTGCCGTATCGCCCGGTTTGATGCCCGCCTTGGTCGCCGCCTGCATGCCAACCGCGAACGGCTCCACCATCGCCCCCTCGGCAAAACTCACATTGTCTGGAAGCTTGAAGGTGTAATTGGCCGGATGCACGACCTCGGAGGTCAGTACGCCATGCACCGGGGGGGTTGCCCAAAAGCTGACCGCCGGATCGACATTGTAAAGCCCCAGGCGTGACGCCCGTGAATTGGGATCGGGAATCCCTGGCTCCATGCACACCCGGTCACCCACCTTGAGATGCGTGACCCCCTCGCCCACTTCCACCACCGTCCCGGCGGCCTCGTGGCCCAGCACCATGGGATCGTTGACCACGAAGGGCCCGATCTTGCCATGGGTATAGTAATGCACGTCCGATCCGCACACCCCCACCGTGTGGATCGCGATCTTGACCATGCCCGGCCCCACTTCGAGCGGCAGGTCGATCTCGCGCAGCTTGAGCTCGTGTTGGCGCTCCAGCACCAGTGCCCGAACCTTGGTCATGCCAGCCCCTCCCTGTGATTGTATGGCCTGCTCTTGCCTAGCTGCTCCGCGCCCCTCCGGCAATCGGCAGCCAGAGCGGCTCCACCCCCCTAGGCGACCGCCGCCAGCACCGCTGCCAACCGCTTTTCGCGTGTTTGCAGTCCAGCCCGCCCCGGCCCTGCCGCCGACCACAGGCCCTGCAGCTTGCCTTCATCGAACAGCTTGAACAAACAGGGCGTGATATAGGACTTTCGGCAGATCGCCGGGGTGTTCTTGAGCACCTCGGATACTTCCCTTGCCACCTGCGCCATCTGCCGCTTGCGCGCCGATGCCGAACTGCCCGCTTCGAGCTTGGCGAGCGCCTCGGCCGCCAGCGAACTGGCGCGCAGGGTGCGGAAGTCCTTGGCCGAAATCTCGATCCCGGTCACTTCGCGCATATAGGCATTAAGGGCGCTGGTCTTGATTGGGCGCACCACCCCTTCGGCATTGCGATAAACCAGCAGCCGCTTGCCAGGTAGGGTTTTGATCCGGCTGATCGCCTGCGCCAGCACCGCGTCGGTAAACCCGTATTCCGCGCGCTTGCCGCCCTTGGCGTCGAAAGCAATCACCACTTCATCACCGGAAATCCGCACATCGCGTGCGAACAGCGTCCCCGCCCCGCGCGTCCCGTTCGCTTCCAGATACTTTTCTCGTCCCACCCGCATGGCGGTACGGTCGATAAGCGCTACCCCGATCGCCAGCGCCAGCTCCCTTGAGCCCGCTTCCGCCTGCAGATCCTGCTGCACTTGCTTGCGCAGGCGCGGCAACACCGCCGTCATCACGGACAAGCGCTTGACCTTCTTGCCTTCGCGCTTGAGCTCCCAGTCGGCGTGGTAGACATATTGTTCGCGTCCCGCCTCATCCTTGCCGAGCGCCTGGATATGTCCATTCGGCTTGGCCGAAATGCGCACATCCTTCCACGCTGGCGGAATCCCCAGCGCCCGGATGCGGGTCTTGGTTGGCTCGTCGCACACCAGGGCGCCGCTGGAATCCAGGTAGCAGAACCCTTTCCCGCGCCGCTGGCGGGAAATGGTCAGGTCACTGCGGGCAACTTTAACGAGACGAACCATGATGATGTCAGGTGGGGTTGGGCTGGGCCCCGGAATAGATCATGTAGACAATGGCAAACAGCACGACGATGGCTACCAATGACATGATCAGCACCCGCAGGTTCATCTTGCGCGGGCTGCCCTGCGTGGTTTCGGTCGTGTTTTTGTGGGGGTCGTAGGTTTGCATGACGCTCTCCGGTAGTGTGGAAACGGCAACGTGCGCCATGCCGTCGCGGTTCCCCCTGCTAACAGCACAAGGACTTGACGGGTGCGACGGCGCAGCCGACCCTTGCGCGAAACTGCATCCCGGACCCTGCCATGCCCACTGCCGACCAACTCGCCCGCATGATTATGGCTGGACAGGGCCAGGCTCCGGCCGATCTGGTGATCAAGAATGTGCGCCTGCTTGATGTGATCACCGGCGCCGTTACCCCAACCGATATCGCCATTGTCGGCGAGCGGATCGTCGGCACTTTGGCTCATTACGAAGGGATTCGGACCATCGACGGCGCTGGCCGCTTCGCCGTCCCGGGCTTCATCGACACGCACCTTCATATCGAATCCTCGCTGGTCACCCCCTTCGAGTTCGACCGCTGCGTATTGCCCCATGGCGTCACCACCGCCATCTGCGATCCCCACGAGATTGCCAATGTGCTGGGGGCGCAGGGCATCCGCTATTTCCTCGATTGCGCCGAACGCACGATCATGGATATCCGCGTCAACCTTTCCTCCTGCGTCCCGGCTACCCCGTTCGAAACCAACGGCGCGGCGCTGGAGATCGAGGACCTTGCCCCCTTCCGCGATCATCCCAAGGTAATCGGCCTGGCTGAGATGATGAATTTTCCGGGCGTCCTTGCCGGCGATCCGGGCCTGCTGGCCAAGCTCGCGGCCTTCCAGGGCGGCCATATCGATGGCCATGCTCCGCTACTCCTGGGCTTGCCCCTCAACGGCTATCTGGCTGCCGCCATCCGCACCGACCATGAAGCCACCTCGGCGGCCGAAGCGCGCGAAAAGCTCGCCAAGGGCATGGCCATCCTGATCCGGGAGGGCTCCGTTTCCAAGGACCTCGAAGCCCTGGCTGAAGTTCTGGATGAAAACACCTCAAGCTTTGTCGCCCTTTGCACCGATGACCGCAATCCGCTCGACATCGACGAGGAAGGCCATCTCGATAGCTCTATCCGCCGCCTGATCCAGCGCGGCCGCCCGCTCCATCACGTTTATCGCGCCGCCTCCCATTCAGCCGCACGCATCTTCAACCTGCGTGATCGCGGGCTCCTGGCGCCAGGCTGGCGCGCCGATATAGCGCTGCTCGACAGCCTTGAGGATTGCCGCGTTTCCGATGTGATCGCCGCTGGGCATCTGGTCACCGGTGAGCGCTTCGCGACGCGTCAAACCATCGCTCCGGTGGGCCTCGACTCGGTCAAGGCCCAGCCGGTCACCCCGGCAACCTTCCACACGCCCCCCAATCCGGCGCGCAACCAGACCCCTGTGATCGGGGTCAGGCCCGGCCTGATCCTCACCTTCCGGGAGACCGCGACCCTGGCTTCGACCGATCATGGACTTCAGCCCGATCTTGCCGCCGATGTGATCAAGGTCGCCGTAGTCGAGCGCCATGGCCGCAACGGCAATATCGGGCGCGGCTTTGTCACCGGATTCGGCCTCCAGCGCGGCGCCATCGCCTCCTCGGTCGGCCATGACAGCCACAACATCACCGTGGTCGGTGCCAGCGACGCAGACATGGCGCTCGCGGTCAATCGCCTCATCGACATGCGCGGCGGCTTTGCCGTGGCTGACGGCGGCCAAATCACCGCCGAACTGGCCCTGCCGCTCGCGGGCCTCATGAGCCTCCACTCGTTCGAAACCGTTGCCGCCAGACTCCACGACTTGCGCGACGCCGCCCGCGCGCTGGGCTGCGTCCTGCCCGAACCTTTCCTTCAGGTTGCGTTTCTCGCCCTCCCCGTCATCCCGCACCTCAAGATGACCGACCGAGGCCTGTTCGATGTCGACGCCTTTGATTTTGTGAACTGACCATGAGCTTTGGCAGTCTGTTTCTCGCTTACCTCGAAGACCTGCCGCCCCGTCGCAACGGCGTGCGCAAGAAGCGCAATATTCCACTGAGCATGGCCGATGGCGTCGTGCTGATGACCGACCACTTTGCCCCACGCGCCAAGGGCGAGTTCCCCACCATCCTGATGCGTCTGCCTTATGGCCGGCGCGGCTTTGGCAACATCGCCGAAGCCTATGCCGAGCGCGGCTTTCATGTGGTGCTGCAGGCCTGTCGCGGCACTGAAAAATCCGGCGGTGAGTTCGACCCACTGACCAATGAACGCGCCGATGGTCTTGCCACCCTCGACTGGATCAAGAGCCAGCCCTGGTTCGATGGCCGCATCGGCCTCTCCGGTCCCAGCTATCTCGGCTACGCCCAATGGGCGATCTGCGATGCGCTGCCGCCCACCGCTGCCATGGCTACCAAGGTCACCACGGCCAATTTTCGCCCTGTGGTTTTCCCCTCCGGCGCCTTTCACCTCGGCCTGTGGCTCTCCTGGCTGCAGGTCATCGAAGGGCTGCGGCGGCGCCCGCTCAAAACCGCCACCAGCATGTTTTCGGGCCGCATCGAACGCAACACTGCCAAGGCCGGCATGAGCCTGCCGCTGGTCCAGGCGGACCGTGTCGCTTCCGGGCACGAAGTACCCTTCTGGCGCCACTGGTTCGAACACTCCATTGGCAATGATCAGTTCTGGGACGCCATCGACCACCGCCACCGCCTGAGCGCCACCACCCCGCCGGTGCACTTCATCTCGGGCTGGTACGATTTCATGCTCGATCCGCTGCTGGCCGATTACGCGCGCCTCGTGGAACTGGGCCATACCCCCTACCTTACGATCGGCACCTGGTTTCACGTCGCCGACGAATTGCAGCGCGACAATCTGCGCGAAACCATCCTGTGGATGCGGGCCAAGCTCGAAGGCGACAGCACGGGCCTGCGCGCCAGGCCCGTCCGCATCCATATCTCGGGGATCGACGAGTGGCGCGAGTTCGACCGCTACCCGCCCGGCCCGCCAAGCCTGCAAACCTGGTTCGTCGACACCGGCGCGCGCCTCGTCACGGCGCCCCCCAGCCCTGCCGATCCCGACCGCTACCGCTACGATCCCGCCGATCCGACCCCCAATCTTGGGGGCGCCATCTTTGCCTTCACTGGCGCCGGCGCCGTCGACAACGCCCCGCTCGAAGCCCGGCCCGACGTGCTGGTCTACACCTCCGAGCCGCTAGCCGAAACGCTGACCGTGATCGGGCAAACCGGGGTGACCCTTCATGCCCGGGCCACGATCCCGCACGCCGATTTCTTTGTCCGCCTCTGCGACGTCTCGCCGGCCGGCATCTCGACCAATATCTGCGACGGGCTGTTCCGCGTCACGCCCGAAACCCCGCAGGCGGCCGATGGCTCATGGCAGCTGGAGTTCACCCTCCATGCCAGCGCCCATGCCTTTCTCGCCGGCCATTGCCTGCGGCTGCAGGTCTCGTCCGGCGCCCATCCGCGCTACGCACGCAATCTGGGCACCGATGAGCCCATCGGCACCGCCACCACCATGGTTGCGAATGATATCGAAATCCTGCACGGCCCGAGGCAGGAAACCGCGATCACTCTGCCCCTCTACACGCTCTAAGCTTCAGCGCCGGGCGCGCTCGCGCGCCTTGACCTGCGCCCGGCGGGCATGCAGCACCGGCTCGGTATAGCCGCTCGGCTGGTCCGCGCCATGCAAGGCCAGGTCCAGCGCCGCCTGGAACGCTACCGACTGCAGATTGGGCGCCATCGGCCGATACAGCGGATCGCCCGCATTCTGCTCGTCGACCACCGCAGCCATGCGCTCAAAGATCGCCGTCACCTCGTCGCGGCTCACCAGCCCATGGCGCAGCCAGTTGGCGATATGCTGGCTCGAAATCCGGCAGGTGGCCCGATCTTCCATCAGCCCCACATCGTTGATGTCGGGCACCTTGGAGCACCCCACGCCCTGCTGCACCCAGCGCACCACATAGCCCAGAATGCCCTGCGCGTTGTTTTCCGTTTCGCGGGTGATTTCCTCGCGGCTGAGCGAATAGGGCGCCTGCACTGGCATGGAGAACAGCTCGGCCAAGGGCGGCGTTGCCTGGTTGTGCCGACGGCGCTGCGCTTCGAACACATCGATCTGGTGGTAATGCAACGCATGCAGGGTCGCTGCTGTCGGCGATGGCACCCAGGCCGTATTGGCGCCCGATTGCGGATGCCCGGACTTGGCGGCCATCATCGCCGCCATGTCATCGGGCCGCGCCCACATGCCCTTGCCGATCTGGGCCCGTCCGGAAAGGCCGCAGGCCAAGCCGATCAGCACATTGCGATCCTCATAGGATGCAATCCAGCGCTCCAGCTTGATCTCGTCCTTGCGCAGCACCGGCCCCGCTTCCATCGAGGTGTGGATTTCATCGCCGGTGCGATCAAGAAAGCCCGTATTGATGAAGAACAACCGGTCCCGCGCCGCATGGATCGCCGCCTTGAGATTGGCCGAAGTGCGACGCTCCTCGTCCATGATGCCGATCTTGATCGTCAGCGGCGCCAGTCCCAGCATGCGCTCGACCGACGCGAAGATCGCGCAGGCAAACGCCACTTCCTCGGGGCCGTGCATCTTGGGCTTGACGATGTAAACGGCGCCGGTGGTGCTGTTGCGGCCCTGGTCGTGCATGGCGCAAAGCACCGTGATGGCCGCATCCATCAGCCCTTCGCCGATCGGCTTGCCATCAGCGGTCCTGATGGCGTCGGTGCTCATCAGGTGCCCCACATTGCGCACCAGCAGCAAGGAGCGGCCCTTGAGCACTAGCTCGCTCCCGGAACGGGCTGTGTAAACCCGATCCTCCTTGAGACGCCGCGTCACGCTCTTGCCGCCCTTGTCGAAGGTGTCTTCCAGCGTGCCCTTCATCAGGCCCAGCCAGTTGCGATACACCCCGATCTTGTCCTCGGCATCCACCGCCGCCACCGAATCCTCGCAGTCCTGGATCGTGGTCAGCGCCGCTTCCACCACCACATCCGCCAGCCCCGCGGGGTGCTCGCTCCCGATCGGGCTGGACTTGTCGAGCACAAGGATTACATGCAGCCCATTGTGGCGCAAAACGATCTCGGCCTGTGCTCCGGCCCCCCGGTAACCCACGAAAGCCTCGGCATCGCGCAGCGTGGTCGGCCCGGCCGCGGTATCGATCACCAGATTGGCGGTCCCGCCCTGTTCGGCCACGACATACGAGTTCACTTCGGCGTGGCTGCCCTGCTTGAGCGGCAAGGCCTCGTCGAGAAAGGCCGCGGCCCGCGCCACCACCGCCTGCCCGCGCGCGGCATTGTAGCCCTTGCCCGGCACCAGCTCGCCATCACGCGCGATCACATCGGTGCCGTAAAGCGCGTCGTAAAGGCTGCCCCAGCGCGCATTGGCGGCGTTGAGCGCATAACGTGCATTGGAAACCGGCACCACCAGCTGCGGCCCGCAGAGGCTGATGATTTCCGGGTCCAGCCCGGTGGTCTCGATGGTAAAATCCTCAGGCTCGGGCACGAGATAGCCGATATCCCTCAGGAAGAATTCATAGCCCTGCGGATTGTTGGCCACCGGTCCATAGCGGCGGTGCCAATCATCGATCTTGCCCTGCAGCTCGTCGCGGCGCGCCAGGAACTGCGCATTGGTGGGCGCATGTTGCGCAACCAGTTCGGCCAAGCCGTTCCAGAACTGGTCCGATGAAACCGGCAGACCCGGCAAGACCTCCCGCTCGACAAAGTCCACCAGTGCCGTATCCACGGACAGTCCGGACTTGGTCAGATATTGGCTCATGCTTATTCCCCCACAGGCGCGGCCCAGCTTTAGGTCAAGCAAAGGGCTCTGCCAACCCAACTAAGGTCGATTTAGCCGCTCGGCCCGCCACATATACTTCGGCGATGGCGCGGTCATCGCCCATGGTTTGCAGCAGGAAAAGTTCCTCCGTCAAACTCGAAACCGTTCCTTGCCGCAGCCGCATCGCCGGAGTGGCGCCGGCGTTCAACACCACCAGGTCGGCGTCATTACCCGGTGCAACCGCCCCGATCGTGCCCTCCAGCGACAGCGCACGCGCATTGCCCAGCGTCGCCATGTAGAACGAATTGAGCGGGGACAGTCTTTGCCCGCGCAGTTGCAGCACCTTGTAGCCTTCATCAAGCGTGCGCAGCATGCCAAAGCTCGTGCCACCCCCGATATCGGTGGCCACCCCGATCCGCACCCCCGCCCGCGCCAGCCGCTCCCGGTCGAACAATCCCGAGCCCAAAAACAGATTGGAAGTTGGGCAAAATACTGCCACCGCGCCCGTGTCCGCCAGCACAGCGGTTTCGCGGTGATTGAGATGGATACAATGCCCCAGCAGCGTTCGGGGGCCGAGCAGGCCGTAGCCCTCGTAGATGCCCGCATAATCGGGAGCATCCGGATAAAGCTCCATCGAGAACCGGATTTCCTCGGCATTCTCGCTCAGATGCGTCTGCACATAGCAATCGGGATGCTCGGCCACCAAAGCCTGCGCCGCTTCCAGTTGTGCAGGCGTGGAAGTGATGG
>JAQGKH010000059.1 GCA_028290225.1 Devosia sp.
GGGCAGAAACTTTCTTGAAGTAAGCGAGATCGAGGCCCGCCGATCCCGGCGTTCCGCATCCGACCTCGCTTGTGGTCAAATTAGGCGTATCGGACAGAAACAATGGTTTCCGTGGGATACCAAAAACTCGTATATGAGGCCGGGTGACCCGCACAAGAGGGCACTTCAAAGATACCGAGGTATGCTCCATGAGACCTGCCCATCTCAATCACGGCCATCCCCACTGCACCGCCACCCGGGACATCCTCACCATCATCGGCAGCAAATGGGCCGTGCTGCTCGTGGCGCTGCTCGAAGAGCGCCCCAAGCGTTTTTCGGAACTCAAGCGCGAAATCGGCGACATCACCCAGAAGTCGCTGACCTCGGTGCTCCGGGACCTGGAAAAGAACGGGATCGTCGAGCGCGTCGTTACCCCGACCATGCCGCCGCGGGTGGATTACAGCCTGACCCAGCTCGGTCGTTCGCTGCTGGCCCCTATCGGTGCGCTGGGCCTGTGGGCCGCCCAACATCATGAAACTGTGCTGCAGGCCCGCGCCCGCTATCAGGCCCCCGTGACCGCTTAGCCGGCCGCGCCTGCGCGCAGTTGCGCCTCGATGGCGGCTTTGTCGATCACCGACCACACCGACACGATCCTGCGTTGCCCAAAGGCATAAAACACGTTCTCGGCAAAGGCGACCTTGCGCCCATTCACCTGCAGCCCCAGAAACTCTCCCTTGGGTCGGCAGTTGAACAGGAGCCGCGCCGCCACGGTTGACCCATCGCAAACCAGCATGTCGATGTTAAACCGCAAGTCGGGAATGTCCTCGTAATCCTTGATCAGCATCTCGCGGTAGCCGGCAACCCCGAGGCGCCGGCCGTTATGCTCAACCTCCTCATGGACAAACCTGCCCAGCTCCCGCCAGTCCTGCCCGTTCAGGCACGCGATATACCTCCGGTAAAGCTCGTCCAGCGGCGCATTGGTCATGGGGTTCCCCCTGGTTGGCAGCGCTTGGCCCCGTGAAGGGGAGGCGGGCAATGTCCTTGCGCCATCCTGCTGTATGCAAGCCAGTCAGTTGATCGCCTGCGCCGAAAAACCGCCAGCCAATATTCAGACCCCCATGCCTTCCTGCTTGCGCAGCACCACGCCCTGCACGCGCCATCCAAGTCCCGGCTCGTCGGCCAGCTGATACACCGCTTCATAAAGGCTTTGATCGGGGCCTACGAGGCGAACCACCTGGAGCACCTGGACGTCGCTGATCCGGGTCACGGCGCCAAAGCTGTGGGAGCGCGACTGCACGATCGGGCCATAGCCCAACCCCACAATGGCGGCGAGAAACGCTTCAGCATCGCTGAAATTGGCTTGAAAACTTGCCCCCGCCAGCTGCAGCGCGGCTGCCCCGTCGCCCGCCCGGAAAGCTTCGATCTGGCCGGTGACCGTTTCGCGCCAGGGTTCCGCTTCTTGCGCCAAGGGCGCGCAGACCATCGCCCCCGTCATGCCCACTACCAACCAGAACCTGCCCATAGCTGCCTCCCATGGCCGACGGCTGGCATCATGCCTGCCGCATTTTCGCCATCAAATCGTACCGGGTTCTCCCAGATCGGCACCCATTCGAACCGCATTGAGGTGACACTGCTACGGCGTCCAAAAGGTTCAAGGATGACGACCTATGACAGAATCTACGTCAGCCCCGCGCAAAAGTTTCAAGCTTTACGCCTTTGCCTCGGGCTTGTTGCTGACCCTGGGAACCGCCGCCGCGGTTCTCGCCGGCGTCACCCCCGCAACTGCTGCCAGCCTCGCGCAAGAGCCTGATACCCAGATCGCTGTATTCATGGTGCCGCTGACCCTGCTGCTTCTTGCAGTGCTGTTCGAGGTCACCCGTATCGTCTTGCGCGGCAATCTCCCGGCCGAAGCTCCGGTCCGCGTCAAGCCGAGCCGCTTGCCGCCCGCTCCGCACCGCCACTGAACTCCGCCCCACTGCCACCCTACAAACAGCCGGCTTCGCGCCGGCTTTTTGTTGCCCGCTTGCCGGTTCACCTTACCAACCTTGCCAAGCTTTCATCTGCCCGCAAGGTTCCGCGCAGGTCTTGTGCCCTATGTTTCATCCAGTGCCGGACGAACTGGCCGCACACCAAGGAACACCTGCCATGAACAAGATTTCTGCCGCCGCCATTTCGGCACTTCTTATCGCAGCAACGGGCCTCGGCGCCGCTGCGCCGGCCTTTGCTCAGGATCATCGCCCTCCCATGCAGCGCCAGATGGAAGGGCATGGCGATCGTCAGCATCACCAGGAAAATACCCGGCACCGCGGTGCGCAACGGGGCGGTGGCATGGGCGGTTTTCTCGATTTCGAACGCGGCAGCGAAGCCCTGGAGATCGCGTTGGTCCGCCTGAGCTATCGCCTCGAGCTGACCCCCGAACAGCAAACCCTGTTTGATGACCTGCGCACCACGGCCTTGTCCGCCGCCCAAACCTATGCGGACGCCGCTCAAACCGCGCGCCCCGCTGGCGCCACCTCCCGCCCCGGCATGGCCGATGCCCTCAAGCAGCGGATCGCGCTTGAAACCGCGCATCTGGCCGCCCTCACCAGCGTTGAACCCAAGCTCACCGCATTCTTTGCGAGCCTGACGCCCGCGCAACAGGCGAGCCTTTCGCCTCGGCGTGGCCAGCGTGACCGTGATGGCTGGAACCGGCCCCAGGCGCCGGCGCCCCAGGCAAGCCCGGACGCCAGCGCACCCGGCGCCGCTCCCGCCCAGCCAATGCCTCCTGCCGCGCCTGACGCTCCGGCTCCTGCATCCGCTCCCGCGATCAACGGCTAACGAGACGGTCGCTGCGCTCCCCGCCTCCAGAAGCGCAGCGGCCACCCTTTTCCGATCGGCGCCCGAACAGCCGGGGTTTGCTTTGGGCAAGGCTTGCTCTAGCACTAGCCGGCAGCTGACCGGAACCGCCATGACCGACCTCCCCCTCGACCCCGCGCTGGTGCGCGCCAACTTCCCCGCTTTTGCCGAACCTTCCCTGCAGGGCCAGGCCTTTTTCGAAAACGCTGGTGGCTCCTATACCGCCCGCCCGGTGCTGGATCGGCTCGAGCATTTCTATCGCGCCACCAAGGTGCAGCCCTTTGGCGTTTATCCCGCGTCCATCCAGGCCGGCGAAGCCATGAACCTGAGCTACGAGCGCATGGCGCAGGCGCTCAATGTCGGCGCCGACTGGATCCATTTCGGCCCCTCGACTTCCGCCAACACCTATGTGCTCGCCAATGCCTTTGGCGCCTGGCTGCGGCCAGGTGATGCCATTGTCGTCACCGATCAGGATCATGAAGCCAATTCGGGTGCCTGGCGCCGCCTCGGCGCGCGCGGCATCGAAGTGCGCGAATGGCAGGTCGATCCTGTCACCGGCCGCTTGCATCTGGATGGGCTTGATGCGCTGCTCGACAGCAAGGTCCGGCTGGTTGCGGCGCCCCATTGCTCCAACATCGCCGGCGAGATCAATCCCGTGGCCGACATCGCCGCCCGCGCCAAGGCGATCGGGGCGGTGACCGCCATCGACGGCGTCTCCTACACCCCCCATGGCCTGCCCGATCTGGCCGCCCTTGGCGCCGATATCTACCTGTTTTCCACCTACAAGGTTTACGGCCCCCA
>JAQGKH010000291.1 GCA_028290225.1 Devosia sp.
GCACCGGCGGGCGATGAAAGCGTGCTCGACGTGGTGCTGGCGGCCGATACCGAGCGCACAGCGCTGATGGCCGAGGCCGAAACCGCCCAGGATCCGGACCGCATCGGGGAGATTTACATCCGGCTCGCCGATATCGATGCCCATACTGCCGAAGCGCGGGCCTCATCCATTCTCAAGGGCCTCGGCTTCGAGCAGGACCGGCAAACGGCGCCGACGCGCGAGCTGTCGGGCGGGTGGCGGATGCGCGTGGCGCTGGCGGGTGTGTTGTTCAGCCAGCCCGACCTGCTGCTGCTCGACGAACCCACCAACTATCTCGATCTCGAGGGCACGCTATGGCTGGAAAAGTATCTGGCCACCTACCCTTACACCGTGTTCATGATCTCCCATGATCGCGACCTGCTCAACAAATCGGTAAGCTCGATCATCCATCTCGAGCACAAGAAGCTGACCTTCTACAAAGGCAATTACGACACCTTCGAGACCACCCGCCGCATGCAGATGGAGCTCAACAACAAGAGCCGCGACAAGGCTTTGGACCAGGTGGCGCATCTGCAAAAGTTCGTGGATCGCTTCAAGGCCAAGGCATCCAAGGCCAAGCAGGCGCAATCGCGCATGAAGATGATCGAAAAACTGCGACCGCCCGCGGCGATGTTCGACGAGTATTCCTCGCCGTTCACGTTCCAGCAGCCCAAGGTCGAGCCTCCTACTCCGATGATCACGCTGGATGGCGTTTCGGCGGGCTATGGCAGCAAGACCATTTTGCGCAACATCAATATGCGCATCGATCCCGAGGATCGCATTGCCCTGGTGGGCGTCAACGGCAACGGCAAATCGACCTTCGCCAAGCTGCTGGCCGGCGATATTCCGGTGATGGGCGGAACGTTCAGCAAGGGCAAGAAGCTCGAGATCGCCCATTTCGCCCAGCACCAGATGGACAAGCTCAAGCCCGAATGGACGCCGTTCGAGCATGTGATCGAGCTGATGCCGACCGACAGCGAAAGCAAGCGCCGTTCGCGCCTGTCGCAGATGGGGCTGACAAAGTCGCGCATGGATACGCCGGCCAAGAACCTGTCGGGCGGAGAGCGGGCGCGGCTGCTGATGGGTTTGATTACCTTCAGCGGGCCGGGGATGATGATTCTCGACGAGCCCACCAACCATCTCGATATCGACAGCCGCGATGCGCTGGTGCATGCGCTCAACGATTATGAGGGCGCGGTGCTGATCATCTCGCATGACCGGCACCTGGTGGAAGCGACCTGCGATACGCTCTGGATCGCCGAGGGTGGCACGATCAAGCAGCTGGACGAGGATCTCGACAGCTATCAGCGCTCCATCACCGGGGCCAAGGAATCGCGGGGTTCCAAGGAAGATCGCAAGGCCGCCAAGGCGCAGGCAGCGGCAAAGCGGGCCGAGATCGCGCCGCTCAAGGCCTCGATCAAGGATGTGGAAGCCAAAATCAGTCGGCTCAAGACCGAGATCGGCAAGGTCGAAAGCCAGTTGCAGGACCCCAAGGTTTATAACGGTCCGGCCGACCGGGTGGTGACGCTGGGCAAGGACAAGGCGCGGTTCACGGCGGATCTCGAAAGCGCCGAGGAAACCTGGCTGATGCTGAGCGCGGACCTCGAAAGCATGGAAGGGGCATGAGCGCCCCCTCCGCCGCCGAGATCATCGCGCTCCTTGGGCTGGAGCGCCATCCCGAGGGGGGCTGGTATGCCCAGACCTTTGCCGATGCAGCGGGGCCGGATGGACGGGCGCATTCGACGGCGATCTATTTCCTGCTCGAAGGCGGGGATCGCTCACATTGGCACCGGGTGGATGCGGCGGAGGTGTGGCACTGGTATGCGGGGGCGCCGCTGGTGCTCGAGATCGCCGACAGCAGCGGCTCCTGGGCGCTGGCCCTGGGGGGTGACCTGCTGGGCGGCGAGCGGCCGCAGGCGGTGGTGCCGCGCGGGGCCTGGCAGGCGGCGCGCAGCACCGGGGAGTGGACGCTGGTGGGGTGCACGGTGGCGCCGGGGTTCCGGTTTTCCGGCTTCGAGCTGGCGGCGCCGGACTGGACGCCAGAGCGTTAAGCAGGTTTGGGGGGCGAAGTTGACACCCTTGCCCCGGTGGCTTTTGCTGGCCCATGTGCTGATCACCCGAAAGCTTGCGATGCGCCGTTTTGGCCCGAGTTTTGCCATTGCCCTGCTGGTCTGCCTGGGGCTGGGTGCGGGCGCAGCGCAGGGGCAGCAGACCGGGGCCGAGCGCCAGGCACGGGTGATCGAGTTCGCCGCCAATAACAGCTTGTTCGTGCTGTATCATGAAATGGCGCATCTGCTGGTGGATCAGCTCGGGCTGCCGGTGCTGGGCCGCGAAGAAGATGCGGCCGACAACATGGCGAGCTGGATCCTGCTGAACAAGGGGACGCCCGAGGCCGGAACGGCGCTGACCGATGCCGCGCGGGGATGGCTTTTGTCGGGCCTGGTGTATGGGGCCGAACTCGACGACAGCGATTTTTACGGCAATCATAGCCTCGACCGGCAGCGGGCGTTCCAGATCGTGTGCCTGATGGTAGGCAGCGACGTGGAAGCTTACACATCCGTTGCCAATGCCTATGCGATCGATCCGGGACGGCAGGACACCTGCCCCGACGACTACCGGCTGGTGAACCGGAGCCTGGGAAAATTGCTGGCCGGGCGAGACCGCAAGAAGAGCAAGACCCGGGTGGAGGTCAGCTTCCAGGCAGTGAGCGGGGCGCTGCGAGGGCCGGCGGAGGCGTTCGAGGCCAGTGGCGTGTTCGAGCAGGTCGCCGACGAACTGCGCCGCAACTACAGCCTGCGCAAGCCGGTGCAACTCAACGCCAAGCGCTGCGGCGAAGCCAATGCGTTTTATGACCCCGACACGGTCGAGATCATCTTTTGCTATGAGATGATGCAGGACTTCATGGCGCTTTATACCAGCCAGAAGCCGGGCAAGGCTGTGCCCCTGCCCTGAGCTCAGCTGAATCCGACATAGCGGCCGGGGCGATGGTTGGTGGCGACGATGAGGTTGAGCACCACGGCCCCAAGCAGGGAATACAGCACCCGGTCGAAGGGCAGGATGAAGAAGGCGGCGAGCAGGACCAGTCCGTCAACGCCCAGCTGGAAATAGCCCGCGCGGATGCCCCAATTGTCCTGCAGGTACAAGGACAGGATGTTGATGCCGCCCACGCTGGCCTTGTGGCGGAACAGCGACAGAACGCCGAGCCCGATCATGCCGCCGCCCATCAGCGCCGCATAAAGCGGCTCGATATGGCTGATATCGAGCCAGGTGGGGATGGCGGAGGAAAAGAACGACACCAGCAGCACGCAGCAAAAAGTCTTGAGAGCGAAGGGCCAGCCCATGCGCAACACCGCCAGCACATAGAATGGCAGGTTGATCACGAAGAACAGGACGCCGAAGCTGAGGCCCGTGGCGTATTGCAGCAAGAGCGCGAGGCCCGCCGTGCTGCCGGTGATCAGGGTAACCTGGGCATAAAACACGATGCCCAAGCCGACCAGCATGGTGCCGATCAGCATGGCAAAGATGTCCTCGGCCAATGTGTGGCGGCTAGGGGTCGAAAGGTCGGGAGTCATGCGCGTTTCACCCAGCGACCATCGGGGCCCTGCTGCCAGTAAGTCACCTCATTGCCGGGCGTCAAAGCGCGCCAGGCCAGTCGGGCTTCGGCAACGGCATCAGGATCGTGGCCGGAAAACAGATAAACGATGCGCTGGTAGCCCTCGGCCGATGGCGGGACGGCGCGATCCACGTAAAAGCGCACGGCGGCGCCGTTGGGATTGTCGCTGCCGGTAGTTAGGAGGACTGGCTGGTGCGCCTCGGCATCATCGCCGGCCAGGCCATGGGGCAGGAAGCTGTCGTCGCGATAGGTCCACAGATGCGCTTCGAGGGCTTCGGCCCGCTCGGCGCTGCCGATCTCCACCACGGCCCGCCAGCCGCGTTCAAGGGTTTTTTCAAGCAGTTGGGGCAGCACTGCCTCAAGGGGGCGCTGTTCGAGATGGTAAAACAGAACTTCGGCCATGCGGGCTCCGCGGGTTCAGCCCTGATAGAAGTCGCGGACCAGACGGTCGAGCAAGGCGACGCCAAAGCCCGGCGCCCAGGAGGCATTGGTCTCGGTGTTGCCGGCGCCAAAGGCGGTGCCGGCGATATCGAGATGGGCCCAGGGCACGTCGTTGACGAAATGCTGCAGGAAATGGGCAGCGGTGATGGAGCCGGCGGGGCGGCCGCCGGTGTTCTTGATGTCAGCGAAACGCGACTCAATCAGCTTTTCATAAGCAGGCGAGAGCGGCAGGCGCCACAGCTTCTCGTTGGCGGAAAGGCCGGCATTGAGCAGCTGGATCGAGAGCTCGTCATTGTTGGAGAAGAGGCCGGCGTGATCATGGCCGAGGGCGACGATGACGGCGCCGGTCAGCGTCGCCAGATTGATCATGAAGCGCGGCTTGAAACGCTCCTGGGTGTACCAGAGCGCGTCGGCGAGCACGAGCCGGCCTTCGGCATCGGTGTTGACCACTTCGATGGTGGTGCCGGACATGGCCTTGATGATGTCGCCCGGGCGGACAGCAGTGGCCGAGGGCATGTTTTCAACGAGGCCGATGACGCCCACGGCATTGACGGGAGCCTTGCGCCTGGCCAGCGCCAGCATCAGGCCCGTCACGGCTGCGGCGCCGCCCATGTCGCCCTTCATGTCTTCCATGCTGGCGGCCGGCTTGATGGAAATGCCGCCGCTGTCGAACACCACCCCCTTGCCCACAAAGGCGAGGGGCGCAACGCCCGTATCGCCGCCGCGCCACTGCATGATGGCGAGGCGCGCCGGACGGGCGGAGCCCTGGGCCACGCAGAGCAGCGATTCCATGCCCAGCTTTTTCATGTCCTCGGGCAGCAGGATCTCGACATGGACACCGTATTCGCTGAGCTCGGAAACCCGGGCGGCGAACTCCACCGGTCCCAGCACATTGGCGGGCTCGTTGATCAATTCGCGCGCCAGCAGGGTGCCATCCACCACGGCGCCCCGCTCGGCAATGGCGGTGTCGGCAGCGGCGGGATCGGCCACATGGAGGGTAATGGTCAGCGCAGGCGGCGCGTCGTCGCGGGCAGCCTTGTATTTATCGAACTTGTAGTGGCGCAGGCGCAGCCCGGCGGCCAGTTCAGCGACGGCGGTGGGGGAAGCCCCCGGCTCATCCACCATCACCGACACAATAGGCGCACGGGTCGCCAGGATCTTGGCGAGGAGCGAACCGCCCCGATCGGTCCAGGCATTGAGCGGGACCGCGTGGCCGAGCGGACCAGCGCCCAGCACCAGAACTCGCCCCCCGGCATGGATCACATCCAGCGCCTGGCCCTGCTTGCCAGCAAAGGAAGCAGCTTGGCTGGCCGCGTTCCAATCCAGTCCGGTAGATCCCCAGATGGATGCGGCGGCGCCGGCGGGCGCCTGTTCCTCATGGGCATAAACAATGGCGAGAGGGGCTACAGCGCCGGAAAGCGCCGCGGTCTGGAGGTGAAGTTCTTGGGGCATTGAAGGGCCTTGTTGGCGAAGTCGGCGCGGGGTGTGCGCAAAGGTTGGCGCAGCATTCACGAGGTTTGGCGCCCGCGTCAATCCCGCAACAGCGGCGCGGCAAAGGGCCCCGAGTCCCTGCCCCGCGCTTGAACGGGAGCGGGAAACGGCTCAAGGTCGCGGCAGCAGTTGTTTGAAAGCGCGAGATTTCCAGCCCGACAATGCAGCGATTGACGCGTTACCTGGTGCACCTGTTTGTTCGCGATGCCGTGATCCTGTTCGGCGTGGTCTGCGTGCTGCTGTGGCTGGTCAATTGCCTGCGCTCGTTTGATGTGGTGGCGGTCAAGGGGCAGAACCTGGTGACGCTCGCCCTGCAGGCGCTGCTGACCATGCCGCCACTGGCGCTGACCTTTGCTTATGTGTGCATCGGCATCGGAGTGGCGCGCGCCCTACAGGCGCTGCAGAACAATCGCGAGCTCCATATCATCCACACCAGCCATGGGCTGGGTTCGCTGTGGCGTGCTACGGGGATCGTTGCCGCGGGCGGCATGATGTTCGTGCTGCTGCTGAGCAATTTCGTCGAGCCCTATGCCAATAGGCGCGTCAATGTTCTGGCCACCAGCATTGCCGCTGACCTCGTCAGTTCCACGCTCAAGCCCAAGCGCTTCACTCAGGTGACCCCCGGGGTGGTGCTGCTGATCGGGGGACGCTCGGGCAATGGAGAAATCAGTGATTTCTTTGCCGATGACCGGCGCGATGCGCGCACGCAGCGCACCTATGTCGCCAAATCGGCCCGGGTTGGACGCAGCGGCGAGAACTACATGCTGGAGCTGCATGATGGCTCGCTGCAATACACCGAAAGCACAGGGCAGTTTTCCCAGATCTCGTTTGCGCGCTATGACCTAAGCGTCGAGCGGCTGACGCAAACGGCCGAGGAAAATTATCGCTTCCGCGAACAGGACAGCGCTTCGGCGGTGATCGCGGCACTGCGTAGCGGCCAGTGGACGCCCGAGTTGCGGGCAAATCTGCTGGAGCGCCAGGCACCAGCGCTCGCTGTTGCGGGCATCTGCGCGCTAATGGTGGCGCTGCTGGGTTTTCCCAGCGGCAGGCGCAGCCGGTTCACAGTGCCAATCGAGGCGCTGGTCATGCTGCTGGCTTTTGCCGAGCGAGGGGTCAGCTCCTATAGCCCGCTGGGACCGGGAACCGGGGGGGTCGTGCTGATCCTCACGGGCGTGGGGGTGATCGTTGCGCGTGCCTGGCCGCGCTCGCCCGGACAGGCGGTGCAGGCATGAGCCGGATCGACTGGCTGGTGCTGAGCCGCGTGGGTGGGCGCATCGCCACCATGGTGTTCGTGTTCTATGGGCTGATCGCGCTGGTGGAATCGCTCGACACCTGGCGCTTCGGCTATGTCGCGGACAAGCAGGGCGTCCTCATGGCCATCCTGATGGTGGCGATGAGTGCGGTGCGCTGGACCATCAAGACCTTGCCCGTGACCGTGCTGCTGGGCGCGATCACGGGCTTCCTGGACCTCAAGGCGCGCCACGAACTGACGGTGATCGCGGCCAGCGGCATTTCCATCTGGCGCATCGTGCGGGCGCCGACCATTGCCCTGATCGCCGTGAGCTTTGTTATCGCGCTGGGGGCCGAAACGGTCAGCACGCAGATCAATCGCGCGCTGTATCCGACCGCGCCGGGCAAGTCCTCGATGCTGACGGAAGACGGCGAGATCTGGCTCGAACAGCGCAGCGGCGATTATCACTATAATATTCTGGCCCATGCCATGCAGCCGGGTGGATCGGTGCTGGGCGATGTGACGATCTATGCCCTGAGCGGCAATATGCCCCCGCGTATCGAAGCGGCGGAAGCCGAATTGCGCGATGGGCAGTGGCGGATGGCGCAGGCCACCGTGCGCACCGCCGATGCACCGGCACGGCTGGTGCGCGACTTCGTTCTGCCCACCATTTCGAGCCCGGCCGAGATCAGCCTCAAACTCTCATCCACCGAGGACATGACGTTTTTCGAGCTGTCGCGGCTGCTGAGCACAGGCATCGCCGACGAGGCCATCCGGGCGGCGGCCGCGATGCGGCTGATCAAGCTGCTGGCACTGCCGCTGGTGCTTACCGGATCGCTGTTCATTGCATTTGCATTTACCGCGGGTTATCGAAGGTCGGCTAACTATGGTCCTGCGGTTCTCTCCGGGATCGTGCTCGGGTTCGTCGTGTTCGTGATTACCGAGATGGCCGACCGAGCAGGCTCGACCGGCGTTCTCGACCCCATTTTTGCGGCAGTTGGACCGGCATTGGTGGCTATCGTTATTGGCGTAACGGTGCTGCTGCACAAGGAAGACGGACGCGCGTGAGTAACAGGGGCTGGAACACAGGTTTGGTGTCGCCGCTCCGCAAGGCCGGGGCGAGTGCCCTTGTGGCCATGGCGCTGTCGGGCGGCGCTGTCGCGCAGGGCCTCGTGCCCGCAGACTTTTTCAATGCACCGGTGAATGCCGACGCCCCCGCGGCGGTGGAAGCGGACAGCTTGCAGTTCGATGCGCGCACCGGGATCATCACCGCTTCGGGCGATGTGGTGCTGGGCTATGGCGGCTACACCGCGACGGGGCAGAACCTCGTGTTCAACCGCACCACCAATGAGGTGCAGTTTGCCGGGCCGGTGAGCGTTCGCGACCCCTCGGGCAATGTGGCACAAACCCGCGACCTGCGCGTGACCGGGGGGATGAAGCAGGCGTTCATCAATGCGCTGACCATCACCACCTATGACGGCGCGCGGATCACTGCGGACAGCATCGAATATGACGCGGCGCTGCAAACGCTGCTCACCAATGCCAGTTACGCTCCATGCGGGGATTGCATCGACGAGCAAGGCCGGCGGATCGGCTGGTCGGTGCAGGCGAGCCGGATCATCTACAACCAGGAAGACGGCTCGCTTTATCTGGAGCAGCCCTCGCTGGCCCTGCTGGGGTTCCCGGTGGCGTGGCTGCCCTTTCTATGGCTGCCCGATACCAGCGCCAGCGCGCTGGCCAATGTGCGGATGCCCTCGATCGATTCGAGCGAGGAAATCGGGGTCAAGGTTGAGGTGCCCTATGCGGCCTATTCGGGCCAGTGGACCGATATCATCCTGACGCCGGCGCTGGTGAGCCGGCAGGGATTCCTGCTGGGAGCCGAGTGGATCCAGCGCTTCGATCGGGGCTCGTTCCGGATCAAGGCTTCGGGAATCTACCAATTAGAAAAAGAAGCGTTCAGCTTTGCCGACGCCCGCCAGGACTGGCGCGGGGCGGTGCAAAGCGCGGGCTCGTTCCGGCCGGTCGAGGACTGGACCGTGGGCTGGTCCTACACTGCGTTCAGCGATGCGGCGTTTTTCGAGGATTACCGGCTGGAAGAGCGGGAAGCTTCGGTGAACGAGGTTTACGCGACCAATGTGACGCCCAACACCTTCATCGATCTGCGGCTGCAGCAGTTTAACCTGCTCGGCGATGTTCTGGAGGCCGACCAGGACCGGCAGGGCCAGGCTGTGCCCAATGCGCGGTTCGAGCATGTGCAGCGGCTGGCAACGGGCTGGGGACAGGCCGAGATCAGCGGGCGGCTGTTGGGCGTGCAGCGCGAGGATGACCACCGGGTGGAGGTCAACGGCGTGCCCTATGTGTTCGGCGCCGCAGGCAACAAGACTCACGCCCTGCTGCAGGGCGGCTGGCAGAACGAGTGGATCGGCGCCGGCGGGTTCGTGGCCAAGCCCTATCTGGGCGGGCGCGCCGACATCGCTTACTACAATGGGCAAAGCACCCTGCTTGAAGCACCGGGCGAAGCCAGCATGTGGAGCGCGACACCGATTGCGGCCATGGATGTGCGCTTTCCCATGGCGGCGAGCGATGGGTCGACCGTGCATCTGGTGGAGCCGATCGCGCAGCTGGTGTATCGCGGCTCGGACACATCGCTGGTGGGGATCACCAATGACGATGCGCAGAGCTTTGTGTTCGATGACACCAATCTGTTCTCGTTCAACCGCTTTTCGGGCACTGACCGGCAGGAAACGGGGCTGCGCGCCAATATCGGGGGACGCTACCAGGCCAATTTCGTGGATGGCGGCTATCTCGAGGTGATTGCGGGCCAATCGTTCCAGCTGGCCGGGGAAAATGCCTTTGCCGCGGCCGATCCGGCGCGCAGCCCTGCGCGGACGGGGCTGGAGGACGCGGCGTCCTATGCAGTGCTGGGGGCTTATGGCTCGTTTACGCCCGGCACGCGCCTTGGCGGCAAGCTGCAGGTCAACACCCAAACCATGGACATCGCGCGGGCGGGGCTCGGCGTCAGCTATTCGGCCGAGGGCTATTCCGCCGGCGTGGATTACCATTTCGTTGCCGCCGATCCCGATGCGGGCGTGTTGCAGGACCAGCAGGAAGTGGGCGTGCAGGTGGGGGTGCCGGTGGCCGATTACTGGACGGTCAAGGCTTCCACTTATTGGGACCTGGCCGCCAATAGCTGGCTGCAGGTCGGCGGGGGCCTGGTTTACGATGACGGGTATCTGGAGCTGGGCGCTGGCGCGACCCGCACCGGGCCGACCCATACTTCGCCCGACGATACCCGATTTACCGCTTCGTTCCGGCTCAAGGCGCCGGCGGGCTTCAATGTCGGCTATTCCGGCGAGTAGGCCGGTGGGCTCCGGATTTTGGCCGTATTCGTGGGCAATTGACACCACAAGGTTCCCGCCGCATGGAGAGCGGGCAATCGAACAACAGGCGGATAGCAAGATGGCGGTTGGAAATTTGGCCCGTTCAGCGGGGGCTGTGATGATGGGCGCGCTGCTCAGCTTTGGCCTGGCCTTGCCGAGCCAGGCGGCCAACGTCACGGTCACGGTGAACGGCACGCCCATCACCGATGTGCAAATCGCGCAGCGGGTGAAATTGTTCGCCATCGAAGGCAACAAGACTGGCTCGCGCGGGGCCACCGAACAGCTGATCGACGAAGCCATCCAGTTGCAGGAAGCCAAGCGGCTGGGCATCACCGTTTCGGGTGCACAGGTGGATGAAGGCATTCTGCAGATCGCGCGCAACACCAAGCTGAGCCAGGACAAGCTGATCCAGATGCTGCAGCAGAGCGGGGTCAATATCGACACGCTGCGCGACCGACTGGAAGCGGCCATTGCCTGGAATGGGGTGACCGAGGCCGCGATCATGCCGCAGGTGCAGATCTCGGACCTGGCGCTGGACCAGCAGGCCGCCAGCAAGGTCGCGGATTACCAGGGCTTTGACTACATCCTCAAGGAAATCATCTTCGTGGCGCCCGGCGGCCAGGGCGCGGGTGGACGCACGGCACAGGCCAACAAATACCGCAGCAGCTTTGCCGGCTGCGACAGCGCGGTGCAGCTCTCGCTCGGATATACCGACGCGGCGGTGATCGATGTCGGCCGCCGCCACGCAACGCAGCTGCCCGAAGCCATCGCCAAGGAACTGGCCGGGCTCAATGCGGGCGGCATCACCAAGCCGCGCGTGGTGGAAACCGGTGTGTCCATGCTGGCCGTGTGCGAGAAAAGCCAGGCGCAGGACCTGACCTTCATCAAGGGCGATCTGCGGGCCGAGGCGGGCAATGATGCGCTCAAGGGACAGGTGGAGACCTATCTGGCCGATCTACGCAAACGAGCCAAGATCATCTACAACTAGTCCAGGCCCGCTTCGGCGGGCCTTTTGCTTTGGGGGTACGCGTTGAAGCAGCCGCTGGCGATCAGCATGGGGGAACCGGCCGGAATCGGGCCTGATCTGGTGTTGCAGCTGTTTGCGGCGCGGATGGAAACAGCCCTGCCCCCGTTTTGTGTTTTTGGGGCGCCCGAATTCTTTCGCGCCCGGGCAGCACGGTTGGGCCTCCCGGTGGCGGTGGAGGAATGCACTCCGGCTGACACGGCAGATGTCTTCGCGCGCGCCTTGCCGGTGGTGCGGGTCGAGGGCCTGGTGCCCGACCATCCCGGCAAGATCAGCCCGCTTTCCGGGCAGGCGGTGATCCGCGCCATTGAAGCGTCGGTTGATGCGGTGCTGCGGGGCGCGTGCCGCGGGCTGGTGACCGCACCCATCCACAAGTCAGCGCTTTATCACGCGGGCTTCCGGCATCCCGGCCATACCGAGTTTTTGGCCGAGCTGTGTGCGGGCGGCGGCAAGCCCAGGCTGCCGGTGATGATGCTGGCGCATGGGCCATTGCGGGCGGTTCCAGTGACCATCCATGTTCCCATCAAGGATGTGCCCGGCTTGCTGACAAAAGAGCTGATCCTGGACACCGCATGTGCGGTGAACCGTGACCTCAAGCATCGCTTCGGCATCGCCGAACCGCGAATTGGCGTGGCGGGGCTAAACCCCCATGCAGGTGAAGGCGGGGCGATCGGGCGCGAGGACCTGGAAATCGTCGGGCCGGCAGTGGCCGAGATGCGGTTCCAGGGTATCGATGCAGTGGGACCGATTCCGGCCGACACGCTGTTCTACCCGCCCCATTGGCGGCAATATGATGCGGTGATCGCGATGTATCATGACCAGGCGCTGATTCCGATCAAGACCGTGGCGTTCGAGGACGCGGTGAATGTGACGCTCGGCTTGCCGATCGTGCGCACTTCGCCCGATCACGGGACCGCATTCGATCTCGCCGGCACGGGGAAGGGCTCGACGCGCAGTTTCCTTGCGGCCATTCGGATGGCCGACAGCATGACCAACCCGGTGGCGGCATGAGCCAGATCGACAATTTGCCACCCTTGCGCGAAGTGATCGCCGAGCATGGGCTGCGCGCCAAAAAGGAACTCGGGCAGAATTTCCTGCTCGATCTCAACCTGACCGCCCGCATTGCCCGGGTGGGTGGCTCGCTGGAAGGCGTTCGCATTATTGAGGTGGGTCCGGGCCCGGGCGGTTTGACACGCGCGCTGCTGGCCGAAGGGGCGCGCGAAGTGATCGCCATCGAGCGCGATCCGCGCACCCTGCCCGCCCTGGCGCAGATCGCCGAAGCTTATCCTGGCCGGCTGACGGTGATCAGCGGCGATGCGCTGGAGGTGGATTACCGGGTGATGGCGGATGGGCCGACCCGCATCATCGCCAATCTCCCCTACAATATTGCCACGCCCCTGCTGACAGGCTGGTTGACGGCTGAACCGTGGCCGCCGTTCTGGCAGAGCCTGACGCTGATGTTCCAGCGCGAAGTGGCCGAGCGAATCTGCGCGCAGCCGGGCGACGATGCCTATGGGCGGCTGGGTGTGCT
>JAQGKH010000302.1 GCA_028290225.1 Devosia sp.
TGGGCCGCATCATACTGCCCATCGATCGCCACATCGGCGATAATCACCGTCCAGGCCAGCGACTGCACCATGCTCTGAATGCCGCCGATAAGGTCGAGATAGTAGGAGTTGGAGGTGCTGGCCGTGATCAGACCGACTGAATCCCGATTGGTGCGGCGCAAGTCCTGTGCGGCGCGATTAGGGATGTAACCAATGTCGTTTGCAGCCGCGAGCACACGGGCGCGACTGTCATCCGACACGCCCTCGGCGCCCCGCAGGGCCTGGGAAATCGTGAAGGTCGACAAGCCGGTCAACCGGCTGATGTCACGGATCGTGGGACGGGCCATACACACCTCGCGCCTAGCTCGCTCTTCTGGCTAAACGTTTATGTGCATAGCGGCCATGCAATAGTGAGTCAACTAAACGTTTTGGGTCTACCCGAGAGGCTCATTGCCTCACCTCAAGCCCGCACGTGCGCGCTCAGCGCCAGCAATTCACTCGCCAGCAACTGCCAGGTTCCCGTTGCTCGCCTGCCACCTACAGATGTCTAAGCTGGACCCAAAAGGGCTATGGACATCCGTGGCGGGAGCTCTGGTGCCAGCAACATCCGGCGTGGCTCGTCCCCTGTGGCCGAAGCCGTTCGACCCCGCCTTGCGAGTATCGGATTGACTTGTTCAATCAGGCCCACGGGGGAGAAGCCAACGCCTTGATGAAGCTTTGACGTTTGAGCAGGCCCTTGGAATGCGTGCGGGGGTTGTTGGTGCTACATGCTGGACAAATCAAAGCGGCATGAAACGTGCTACTGGGAACCCAACAAGATCCTTTTGATACTGCTATATTCCAGTAACCCCTACTTTGGTCTTATGGCAACACTCTTGCGAGAGCCTTGGGCTTCTGTTCCCATCGAGGCTGCGTCGGCGAAGATCGGCGCGGAGGAGAGATAATGAATAGAAAAAATTCTAGGCGCGCCATTTTGGCGTGCGGCTTGATGCTGCTTGGAACGACCACGTTCAGCTCGTCAGCATTTGCACTCGACCAGTCTGTTGTTTCGCCCAAAGCAATGATCGTGGCAGGCCATCCGCTTGCCGTTGAGTCTGGCTTGAAGGCTCTGCGTGCGGGTGGCAGTGCCTGTGACGCATTCGTCGCAACCGCCGCCACTCTTAGCCTGACCCTTACCGACATGATGGGGCCGCTTGGTTCAGGTTTCGCTCTGATCCATAAGCCGGGTTCAGAAAATCTCGTAAGGGCAATCGATTACAATGGCGTTGCCCCTCTGGCTACTGACATTACGAAGTTCGCCACAATGGAGGACAAGCGTCGTGGCATCCTCGCGCCCACCGTTCCCGGCAATCTCAAGGGGTGGGAAGCCATTCATGATGATTGTGGACGCCTGCCTTGGGCCGATCTTTGGGCAGACGCAATCGATTATGCTGAGAATGGCTGGCCGATCGACGCGGCAACCGCCTTCCACATCGGCCGGCATATTCCCGAATTGGCGCCATATGAAAGCTGGGGCGAAGAGTTCCTGGCGGATGGGGAGCCGCCAGCCCCGGGCTCAATGCAGCGTCGCCCAGAACTTGCCGAATCCTATCGCCAATTTGCAGAGCTCGGCTCCGACGCTCTCTACAAGGGCCCAGTTGGCGAAAAGCTCGTCGCCTTCATGGAAAAAGAAGGCGGCCTTATCACTCAGGCTGACCTCGACGCTTATGAAGTCATCTGGTCCGATCCAATCCAGACTACCTACGACAACTACACGGTCTATGGCGCTCAACCGGGATCTTCCTCGATCACGTGGATGGAAATCCTCAAGATCGTCGAAGGCTATGACCTCGAGACCCTAGGTCACAATTCACCCGAATACCTTCGCCTGCTGATCGAGGCCACTAAGCATGCCTATCAGCATGGCTACCAATACGTCGGCGACCCAAAGTTCCACGATGTGCCGGTTGAAAAACTGCTGTCGGCCGAATCTGCCGCCGAAATTCGCGCGCAGATTGATGCAACACCGATACGCGAATTCGCGCCATTTGACGTCGCTTCGCTCTATCAGCCACCTTTCGACAACCACGCGACCAGCCATATGGTCATCGTGGACGAAGATGGCAACATGATCTCATCCACCAACACCCTCGGCACGTTTTATGGCATGGGGATGGTGGTGGAAGGCACCGGCCTGCTCATGAGTAACGGTATGGACTGGTTCGACATCGGCCCCAATATCTGGACTGGTGAAGAGAAAAGTGTCCTGACCATGGAAGCAGGCAAGCGCAATCGCTGGACCCTTGCACCAGGCATGATCTTCGAAGGCGACAAGCCCTATATGCTCGTGGGTGGCGCCGGCGCTGAAGCCACGATGTGGGGCATTGCCCAGCCGATCTTGAATGCCATTGAGTTCGGCATGGATCCGCAGAAGGCCCTCGACGCACCACGCTTCCGCTATGGCGACATCTACCACTATACCGGTGGCGTCAACATCGGCATCGACAACGCTATGCCGGCGGCAGCACGAGAAGGTCTAGTAAACATGGGCTACCCCGTGGATGAACCTGGCAAATTCTCGAACTCATCGCGTGGCACCACGCAGATGCTGATCATCGATCCAAGTAGTGGTGCGCTCTGGGGCGGCGCTGCTCCAGATGGTCGTGACTTCGTCAGCGGCTACTAATCCGAAAGGAGAGGCGGTGACGCCTCTCCACCCTCCCCCAAAAACCCGGGACTTATCATGATCTTATCATTCCGCCTTCTGCGCGGCGCAATTCTTGCTGTAACACTCAGCTTCAGTGGCGTCGTCAACGCGGTCAGTGCAGCAGATATTCTCGTGACCTCATCTGGTCAGGCGCTGGATGCTTTCACTGTAAAAACCTTACTCGGGCGTGGTGGCATGGAAGTGGACTATGACCCGCATGCCGGCGCAGAGCTCGCTGGTGCTGCAAAAATCGTGGTCATCGCAATGGGTGCCAGCGTCAAGGGTTTCGGCGCCGCAGGCATCACGGTGGAAACCGAACTGACCCGCACGAGAGAAGTTCTTGAAGCAGCCCGTGCTGCCGGCGCCAAAACCATCGGCGTTCATATCGGCGGTGCCGAGCGTCGGGGCGGTCTTTCCGAGCAATTCGTTGAACTTGTCAGCAGCGAAGTCGATGGCCTCGTTGTTTGGAAAAGCGGCAATGAAGACGGCTTCTTCGACAGCGTCGCGGCCGATCGCAACGTTCCCCTTGTTGTCATCGCAAAGCTCTCAGAAGCAACCGACGCGATCAAGCAACTGATCGAAAACTAGGCTCAGATTGCCTGCTCGGGAAACAGACGATGGCTCTTCCCTACATAAACGCGACCACGCTGTCTCTGGCCCTTCTCCTGAGTACTCTGGGTGTGGTCTCTATTCTGGCGGTTGCAGCTCATTTGCACCGTCAGAATAGAGATGCCATCGGCATCCGGATTCATGTTGCTGGCTCCCGCGGCAAGACATCTACGACGCGCCTCCTCGGCTCCGCACTGCGAGAGGCTGGGATCAAGACCCTCGTCAAAACTACTGGCACCGACCCGCTTCTCATCCTCCCCGATGGCACAGTCCGAACTTGGAGACGTTGGGCCCCACCCAGCATTTCCGAACAGGCACGCTTTTTCTGTTTGGCGCGTCAGCTGCGTGTTGAGGCCGTCGTGCTTGAATCCATGGCCATAGAGCCTGAATATATGTGGGCGTCAGAACACTATCTGGTCAAAGCCACCCATACCCTCATCACCAATGCTCGCCCAGACCACGCCGAGGCCCTCGGCAGCGATCCAGAGGCGGCAGCACGAGCCCTGGCGCTCATCGTTCCGGCACAAACGAAACTCTACTTTTCCAGTGAAGCGGCACTGCCCCCAATAGTCAAAGCCGCCGAAGCACTTAGGACGCGCGGTGGTAAAGCCACAACAATCGACACAGAGGGCATGCCCCATAATGACACAAATTGCGCGCTTGCTCTGGCAGTTTGTGATGATCTGCGCATATCGCCCGCTATCGCGGAACTCGGCTTCCAACGGGCTGGCGAGGACCCAGGCGCCTTTGCCATCATCCCTCTACAGGTCGACAACCACACCATACGTTTTGTCAACGCATTCGCTTGCAACGACCCCGTATCATTCGCCCACCTTTGGCGGGAACACCATCGGGGCGAAAACGCGGTCGTGCTGATCAACACCCGCAGCGATCGGCCGGAACGTACCAAGGCATTTCTGGACTCGCTCACGGAATTGCGCCCGCCCGTCCGGCGTGTCGTCTTGGTTGGTGCCGTGCCCAACCGCTGGCTGAAAGCCGGCGCCGACGCTGGGGTTGCAATGTCGCGCATTCCTACAAGCAACGTTCACAAACTACTGCCCATTCTGGCTGAAGCCGCGGGCCATAATGGGGCCGTCTGGGGCGTCGGCAACTATGCAGGCCTCGGCAAAAAACTCATCGACCTCGCGAAACACCGGGCAATCTAGCCATGCTGACACTCACTCTGGGCATTGGCGTCGCCGTCAGTATCTTGCTGTTCCACGTCGTTGGCCTGAGTGCGGGCGGCGTCATCGCGCCTGGCTATATTTCCCTGGTGCTGGATCGGCCGGCCATACTGATCACTATCGGCATTTCAGCATTGCTGTCTTGGGCCATTCTTCAGCTTCTGGCGCGGCACCTGTTTCTCTATGGCACACGCCGATTTGGCATCACCATATTGCTGGCTCTGGTCATCACCACCGGCATTCAGGCGATGCGCGCCACTTTCGGTCCACTGGCCCTGGAATGGGCAGGTCTCGGCTTCATCATCCCCGGCCTCATCGCCCACCAGATGGATCGCCAGGGGATCGTGCGCACGGTCCTCATGCTGGCCATCGCAGCTCCGCTCACGCGCGTCCTCGCCGTGCTTATTGTGCCCTGGTGGAACATCGGATGAACCGACGCTTCTCACCATCCGGCAGCGCTGGAAAAGCAACCATATCTGGGCTGGCCCTGGCGGCAGCGCTCTCGCTGACCGTCTGGTCCGCAACCGAAAAATGGATTGGCGGGCTTACTTACCAGGCCTATCCACAAATGTTGGCTGCTGCCCACACCATGGAATCCGCAACTCAGGTCGCGCGCAGCCAGCGTATCCAACTTGGGCTGTTGCAGTCACGCGCCAATGACCCAAATCGCACGGGTCTCATCGGCTCGGAATATACTGACACCACGACTTCAATTGGGGAACTGGCATCCAAGCGCACCGCCACCAATCCAGACCTTGCGGCCGCCCTCGTCAAAACAATATCACGCTTTGACCTGCCAGCAGGCACGCCGGTTATTGTGTCACTTTCCGGCTCATTCATCGGCGGCGACATTGCCACGATTTCCGCAGTGGAAGCGCTTGAACTCAAGCCATTCCTTGTCAGTTCGCTCGGATCATCGATGTACGGCGCAACGGACCCGGAACTCACTTGGCTTGATATCGAAGCGGAATTGCGCCGTGAGGGAGTGATCAAAGCAAAATCGTCGATTGCCCTGATCGGCGGCGGCAGCGCGGTCGGCTCCAATCTCATGGACGAAGCTGTGGACGCGCTCAAAATGGCCGCCCAGCGCAACGGCGTCGAACTGATCTCAAACCCAGAGTTGCGGACTATGTTGGACGAGATCGAAAAGCGGGCGCAGTCCGCGCTCGGTGCGTCCCCGGCACTCCTGATCAATTCTGGCGGTTCTGTTCTGGCCCTGGGCACCTGTACCGATGGTCATTTGCTGCCACTGGTCAATCAAGGAACTCCCCTACCCTGCACTGATGGCGAGCCTGGACTCATCGTCCGCGCCGCCAATGCAGGTATCGCAACCATCCACCTACTGAACATGCGGACCGTCGCTACCGACTGGAACCTGCCGCTCGATCCGATCCCCCTGCCCCTGGTGGGCAACAACCGCGCGATCTATGGCGCCGCGCGTGAGTAGTCCCATCGCGCGCCAACCACACGAGGAAGAAACAATGAATTTTTGGAGAGGCGGACGATGATTCCGCAGGTTTATATCTTTGCTGCTGGCGTTGCGTCCCTGGTTATCTTCACTCGCTTTTTGAAGGTCCCACTCCCCATAGCTTTGATCGCTGTGTCGATCATTGCAGGTTTAATGGCGGGCTTTGGCATTCCCTTCCGCCATCTGGTTGAAGGCGGCTTCGGCTATCTCAATCTGGTACTCGCACTTTTCGCGGGCGCTTTTTTTGGTCAGGCCCTGCAGAAGTCCGGCATAGCCGATGCTTTTGCCGGTTACGCCTACACCTTTCTGCGCGGCAACACGCTCCTCATCCTCACCTTCAGCGCAGCGCTGCTCTATGCTGTCGGCATGTTCGTCGGCATTGCCGGCGTAGCTGTGCTCGCAACAGGCGTGCTGGTTGTGCCAATCCTACGGCTAATCGGTATGCAGAGCTTCCGCATCGGCGCGTTCATGGCCGTGGTGGCCACCTGCGGGATGATTGCCCCACCCGTCAACGTCCCAGCGATGACCATCGCTGATGGCGTCAACATGCCCTACCTGGGCTTTGAACCAGTCCTGCTGCTGCTGTCCATCCCAGCTGTCATCTTCATGATCGTTCAGGCAGCTGTGAC
>JAQGKH010000304.1 GCA_028290225.1 Devosia sp.
GGTCATCTCCAGCGCCTTGGCGTAGTTGGTCGACAGCGGCTTTTCGCAGAACACATGCTTGCCGGCGGCGAGCGCGGCCATGGTGGTGGGGTAATGAACGCTGTCGGGCGTGATATTGGCGACGGCGTCGAACTCGCCCCATTCCAGCGCAGCGTCGAGCGAAGCAAAGCCACGCGCAATGTCATGGGTCTCCCGGAAGGCCTGCAGGCGATTGGGATCCGTATCGACCGCCGCCACCAGTTCGACACCCTCAACCTCGCGGAAACCTTTGACATGGAGCCTGGCCATCCCGCCGGTCCCGAGAAGCAGTAGACGCATGGATACACCTTTGCTGTGCCATTTCGTTGCGCTGTCCCAACCCGCGGTTAGGGGCAAGGGTTGCGAGACAGCCCTATCCTAAGGACGCCAACAGTCGGCCCGGGTCAACTACCCCAGCGGCCAATCTGCGCGAGTTTGGATCGAAATCAGTTCCAGGCAGTTCCCGCCCATGACCTGCCGCAACTTGCTCGAGGCCACCGCATGATACGAAGCTTGCTTCTGGCCGCTATGGCCGCCTTCAGCCTTCCCGCCCATGCCCAGGGCACCTTATCCGACATCCTGGCACAAGCCGACAGGCTGGCACCGCTCGAAACGGTGATCGTCTCCCGATCGGGAGAAATTTTGGCTGAACAGGGCTTTGACGGCCACGCCGTGACGGAGCCGACCAACATCAAGTCTGCCTCAAAGACCGTGCTTGCTGCCTTGGTCGGCATCGCCATTGACCGAGGGTTGCTGCAGGGTGTCGACCAACCCGTGGCAGAAATCCTCGCCGACGACCTGCCCCCCAGTGCTGACCCGCGCATCAATGCGATTACCATCGGCAATCTCCTGTCGATGCAGGCCGGGCTGCGGCCCACCTCGGGCCCGAATTACGGACGGTGGATCGCCAGCAGCAATTGGGTGCGGGTCGCCCTGGAGCAACCATTCGAGGACGATCCAGGCGGGCGCATGCTCTACTCCACCGGGTCGAGCCATCTGCTTTCCGCCGTGTTGACGACTGTCACCGGGCAATCCACGCTGGCCACCGCCAGGGAGTGGCTTGCGGCAGTTGACGGCTTTCGCATCGACGGCTGGGAACGCGATCCACAAGGCATCTATCTCGGCGGCAACGAGATGGCCATGAGCCCGCGCTCGCTCCTGGCATTTGGCGAAGTTTTCCGTCGCGGCGGGCTGGCACCTGATGGCGAGCGCCTCTTGTCGCAATCCTGGATCGACCAGTCCTGGACGCAGCGCACCACCTCCCGCTTCAACCAGCATGGGTATGGCTATGGCTGGTTTCTCACCAGCATCGGCGGCGAGGACGTTCGTTATGCCTGGGGTTATGGCGGGCAGATGCTGTACCTGGTTCCCGCGCTGGACTTGACCGTGGTGATGACCTCGGATGCCGGGCTCCCGGCCGCGAGCACCGGCCACCGCGATGATTTGCAGGCCTTGCTGGCCCAGATCATCGGTGCTGTCCGGGCCCAACCGCCAGCTGGGGGTTAGTCCTCGCGCTTGTGGCTGTCGAGGCGTCGCGTGGCCAGTTCGGTTTCCGCTCGGCTTTGAGTCTTCTCGGCCTTGGTGCGGCCGAACAGGATCCGGTTCTGTTCGGCCCTCGCCGCGTCATCCTCGCGCGCCTTGCGCTTGCGTACGGTGCGAAGATTGACGATCTCGGCCAACCTCTTGGCTCCTAAACCAGCCGGCTTTGATCGATGGCCGCGGCAATAAAGCTCGCAAACAACGGATGCGGCTCGAACGGCTTGCTCTTGAGTTCAGGATGGAACTGCACGCCGATGAACCACGGATGGTCAGTACGTTCCACGATCTCGGGCAGCTTGCCGTCCGGCGACACGCCCGAGAACAGCAACCCGTTCTTTTCCAGGAGCTTGCGATAATCCATGTTCACTTCGTACCGGTGGCGATGCCGCTCGGAGATGTGGGTGGAGCCATAGATATCAGCGACGCGGCTGCCGCGGGTCAACTGCGCCGGATAAGCGCCCAGGCGCATCGTGCCACCCAAATCGGTATCGGCACCGCGCACCTCGCGGTTGTTGTCGCGCGTCCACTCGGTCATCATCCCCACGATCGGCTCCTTGGTCGGACCGAATTCGGTGGAAGACGCATTCTTGATGCCGGCGGTGTTACGCGCTGCTTCCACACAGGCCATCTGCATGCCAAAGCAGATGCCGAAATACGGTACGTCCTTAACGCGGGCGAAGCGCGCCGCCTCGATCTTGCCGGCCGAGCCCCGCTCGCCGAAGCCGCCCGGAACGAGAATGCCGTGCACATGTTCCAGATAAGGCGCCGGATCGTCGCGCTCGAACACCTCCGAATCGATCCACTGCAGATTGACCTTCACCCGGTTGGCGATGCCACCATGGTTGAGCGCTTCCGACAGTGACTTATAGGCGTCCTTGAGGCCGGTATATTTGCCCACAATGGCGATGTTGACCTCGCCTTCTGGGTTGTGGAGCCGGTTGGAAACTTCTTCCCAGGCAGTCAGGTCGGGGGCGGGCGCATCGGTGATGCCGAAGGCGGCCAGCACTTCCCGATCCAGCCCCTCATGGTGGTAAGCCAGCGGCACGTCATAGATCGAGGCAACGTCGAGGCCCTGGATCACGGCGCTTTCCCGCACATTGCAGAACAGCGCCAGCTTTCGCTTGTCGCTGTCGGGAATGGGACGGTCACAGCGCACCAGCAGCACATCGGGCATGATACCGATGGAACGTAGTTCGGCGACCGAATGCTGAGTCGGCTTGGTCTTGAGCTCTCCCGCCGAAGGGATATAGGGCATCAGCGTCAGGTGCAGATAACAGGTATCGCCCCGCGGCAGGTCATTGCCGAGCTGGCGGATGGCCTCGAAAAACGGCAGCCCCTCGATATCGCCAACGGTGCCGCCGATCTCGACCAGAACGAAATCGAACTCTTCGTTGCCTTCGAGGACGAACTCCTTGATGGCGTCGGTGACGTGGGGAATCACCTGCACGGTGGCGCCCAGATAATCGCCGCGCCGCTCGCGCGTCAGGATATCGGAGTAAATGCGGCCGGTGGTGATGTTGTCGCGCTTGTTGGCGGAGCGGCCGGTGAAGCGCTCGTAGTGCCCCAGGTCGAGATCGGTCTCGGCGCCGTCATCGGTGACGAACACTTCGCCGTGCTGGGTGGGCGACATCGTGCCCGGGTCCACGTTCAGATAAGGATCGAGCTTGCGCAGGCGCACCTTGTAGCCACGCGCCTGCAGCACGGCGCCTAAAGCTGCCGATGCCAGACCTTTACCCAAAGAGGAGACCACGCCTCCGGTGATGAATACGTACCGAGCCATGGGCGTTCACCTTACTCAAACTGCGAAATCGAATCAAAGAGAGGTTTGCCCTCTCCACAAAAGAAGAAGGGGATGTTGCCATCCCCTTTTCCGTTTTGCCTTGCGGCTTAGTTAGCCGGCGGAGCCGCCGGCGCCGTGGGCACCGGCAGGTCGTTGGTCGCGGCGGGAGCCGGCGTGTTCTGCGGTGCCGGAGCGGCAGCGGTTGGCTCGGTCACCGGATCGGCACCGGCTGGCGCCACCGGATCATTGGCGGGTGCTGCGGGCACTGGCAAATCGGACGGCGTCTCGGTTTGCAGCGAGTTGAGCGCATCCAGGACGCTGGTCGGCGCCGTGCCTTCCGGTGTCTGGGCGGCGCGCTCGAGAATGCCCGAAGTGCCGCGGTCCACTTCGTTGAGAATGGTCAGGCCGATAGCCGTGGCGAAAAACAGCGTGGCGAGAATCGCCGTGGTGCGCGTCAGCAGATTGGCCGAGCCACGCGCCGTCATGAAGCCGCCGCCACTGCCCCCGCCGATGCCGAGTGCGCCCCCTTCGGAGCGCTGCAGCAGAATCACCGCGATCAGCGCCAGCACGATCAGGAGGTAAGCAACAATGAGGACGTTCGCCATTGATCTCAGTTTCGGTCAAGCAGAAGATGGGGCGTTCTACACGCCCCCTCGCGCAAATGCCAGACGCTTGCAGCGCTTTTCAGCTGCCTGTCCGGCGCGGGTCTATACCGCCGAGATAATGGTGTAGAAGTCCTTTGCCAAGAGGCTGGCACCACCCACAAGCCCGCCATTGACGTTTTCGATCGCCAGGATCTCGCGTGCGTTCTGCGGTTTCATCGATCCGCCGTAAAGGATGCGAACGCTTTCGCCACCGTCCCCGAACCGCTCCACCAGCACCGCGCGGATGCGGTTGTGCATGGCGGCGATCTCCTCGTTTCGCGGCGTGCGCCCCGTGCCGATTGCCCAAACCGGCTCATAGGCAACAACAACGCCGTGCTCCCCGCCGCTCTCCGGCACGGAGCCCGCGAGTTGGGCCGCCACCACCGCTTCGGCCTCTCCACTGTCACGTTCCGCTTCGGTTTCCCCGACGCAAATAATCGGCCTGAGACCCGCGCCGATGGCAGCCTCCGCTTTGGCGCGCACCAATTCGTCGGTTTCTCCATAGGTCGCCCGTCGCTCGGAATGGCCCACGATCACATATTGCGCGCCCGCATCGGCCAGCATCGCCGCCGAGATATCCCCGGTATGGGCGCCCGAGGCCGCCGGGTGACAATCCTGCCCGCCCGCCAGAATGCCGCTGGTTGCGCCGCGATTAGCGACCGCATGCAGGATGGTGGCAGGCGGGCACACCACCACCATCGCGCGGGGCGCATCGCCCGTAGTCATCAGCCGGGCCAGTTCCCCCAGTTCCTCGACCGCCGAGCGCAGCCCGTTCATTTTCCAGTTGCCGGCGATCAGGGGGGTGATGGTGCGGGTCACTTGTATACTCCTGCCTCTTGCACCGGAGCGGGCTTTGCCCTAACCCCGGCAGTCAATGTCTCTACTAGTACCCTGCTTTGCCCGCGGTAAAGCCCTAGATCTCGTGTAGCGGAACGCCCCACATGCTTGATAGTTTGCGTTTGTTTGCAAAATCCTGGATGGGGAAGATCCTGGGTGCCCTGCTTCTGGTGGGGCTTGCTGGCTTCGGCATCAACAATGTCATCACCGACCTGGGTGGCAGCACCGTAGCGCGGGTGGGCGATGAGGAGATCAGTTCGCGCAGCTTCCTGCGGGCTTATCGGGGTCAGCTCAACGAAGTGGCCCAGCAGATTGGCTCGGTGCCCACGCTTGAGCAGGCCGAAAGCTTCGGCATTCCTTCAATCGTGCTGCAGTCCCTCGCGCAGGAAGCGGCTTTGAACCAGCTGTCCCGTCGCTTCGGCCTGGGTGTTTCCGAGCAAAAGCTCAGTGAACTTCTGCGCGAAGACCCTAATTTCGCCGGCACGCTTGGGACCTTTGATCCGGCCATGTTCCAGCAGGTTCTGCAGTCCAACGGGCTCACTGAAGCAGAATATTTCGAGGATCAGGCCGATGCCGCCCGTCGCCAGCAGCTGGTGCTGTCCTTGTTTGCCGATACCACCCTGCCCGCCACCGCGGGCCAGTTGCTGAACCGCTATATCGCCGACCAGCGCACCGTCGACTTTTTTGCCATCAGCGACACCAATGTGCCTACGCCCCCGGCTCCGACCGAGGAAGAGCTTGCGGCCTATCTTGCTGAACACCAGGCTGAATACCGCACGGTCGAAACGCGACAGGTCCAGCTGCTGGCGCTGTCGCCTGCCGCGCTTGCTGCCACCAAGACCATCCCTGACGAGGCCATTGTCGCTGAATACGAGCGCACCAGGGACAGCCTCACCACCATCGAGCGGCGCACCATCCAGCAGGCGGTACTCGCCAATCCCGAGCAGGCGGCCTTGTTTGAAGCGGGCGCCGCATCGGGCCGCCCCTTTGCCGATGTGGTCGCAGAAGCCGGGCTGACCGTCACCGATCTGGGCACCCGCGGCGAGGCCGAAATCACCGACGCCACGCTGGCCGAAGCGGCCTTCGCATTGCCCGCGGGCGGCTATCGCGTCATCAGCGGCGTTGCCGGCCAGCGCGTCGTGCATGTGCAGACCATTGAAGCGGGCGGACAAACCAGTCTTGAAGAGGCGCGTGACCAGATCCGCCAGAACCTGGCTCTTGCCCAAGCGCGCACCGAGATTGCCGATGTGCTCGATCAGGTGGAAGAACTGCGGGCTGCTTTCCGCCCGCTGAGCGAGATTGCCGAGCGCTTCGGCCTCGATCTCTACCAGGCCGGTGTCACCCAGAACGGGGCCGAACTGTCGATCGTCCCGAGCCTGCCCGAAAGCGAGCGCCCCCGCGTGATTCAGGCGATCTTTGCCGCGCAGCAGGGCGGGCTCACTCCGGCCATTTCGCTAGGCGCCAACAACAATATCTGGTTCGATCTGCAGGCGATCGAGCCGGCGCGTGACCAGACGCTTGACGAAGTGCGCGACGCCATCGCCGAGGCCCTGACCACGGAGCGCGTCAACGCCGCCATCGCCGCTCAAGCAGCGGATGCCGTGGCCCGCCTCGACAGCGGGGAAGCCCTGGCCGATGTTGCCGCCTCCCTTTCCGTGTTCCCCCAGCTCAGCGCGCCCTTTACCCGCCGTGGCGCCGAAGGCACCTCCATCGACGGCGTGGTGGCCGCGGCAGCATTTGCGGGTGGGCCCGATCATCACGGCTCGGCCGTCAACCAGGCCGGCGAAACCGTGGTGTTCCAGGTGGTCGATCAGGTTCCCGCTGCAGCGCCGCTGGATCCCCAAACCAGCGCCAGCCTTGAGAACGAACTGCGGGTGGGCATATTCGGTGATTTCACCAGCGCGGTGCGCGATGAAGCCGGCCTGCGCGTCAACGAACAAGCGCTGCAACAGGCCCTCACCCTTTCAGCCGGTCAATAAACTCCGTTTCGGGAAACACGATAGTGGCCAGCGACTTCTCCCAGCACTTTGCGGATCGCTATGACGGGGGCGAGTCCCAGATAGTCTGGCGCCGCATCGTTGCCGACCTGGAAACGCCCATCGGCACCTATCTCAAGCTGGCACAGGACCGTCGCAACACCTTCCTGCTGGAATCGGTCCAGGATGGCACCACCCGTGGCCGTTATTCGATCATCGGCCTGCTGCCCGATGTAATGCTCAAGGTTGAAAAGGGCACTGCCTCGATCAATCGCCAGGCCCATCTCGACGCCGATAGCTTCGAGGCGCTGCCCGACAAGCCGCTCGACGCCTTGCGTCACCTAGTTGCCGATTCCCATATCGCGGTTCCAGAAGGCCTGCCGCCCCAGTCCGCCGGCATCTATGGCTTTCTAGGCTATGAGATGGTCCGCTACATGGAAGTGCTGCCCGACAGCAATCCGGACGACCTGCAACTGCCCGAAGCCATGCTGATGCGCCCGTCTCTTCTGGCGGTGTTTGACACCGTCAAGGACGAGCTATACCTCACCGCTCCAGTGTACGTGCGCGAGGGTGTCTCGGCCCGTCAGGCCCATGAGGCCGCTGTCGGCCGCATCGAGGATGCCATTGCACGGCTTGGCAAGGCACTGCCCACCACCCCCGCCCTGCCCGACCTGCAGCACATTGCGGTGGAGAGCAACACGACGCGCGACGAATACGCCGCCATGGTCAGCAGGGCACAGGACTATATTGCTGCGGGCGATATCTTTCAGGTGGTACTGAGCCAGCGTTTCGAGGCAGAATTCACGCTGCCACCCACGGCTCTCTATCGGGCACTGCGCCGCACCAATCCCAGCCCGTACATGTATTTCCTCGATTTCGGCAGCTTTGCCGTGGCCGGCTCGAGCCCGGAAATCCTGGTGCGTGTTCGCGACGGCGAGGTAACGATCCGCCCCATTGCCGGCACGCGCAAGCGCGGCGCGACGCCGACCCGTGATCAGGAACTGGCGGCCGAGCTGCTGGCCGATCCCAAGGAGCGCTCCGAGCACTTGATGCTGCTCGATCTGGGACGCAACGATGTGGGCCGTGTCGCCCGGACCGGTACGGTCCGGGTTACCGACAAGTTCTTCCTCGAATACTACAGCCACGTCATGCACATCGTCTCCAACGTCGTGGGCGTGCTCGATCCGCAATACGACTTTGTCGACGCGCTGGCCGCCGGCTTTCCAGCCGGCACCGTTTCGGGCGCTCCCAAGGTGCGCGCCATGGAAATCATCGACGAACTCGAGAAATCGCGCCGCGGCATTTATGGCGGCTGCGTTGGTTATTTCGGCGCTGATGGCACCATGGACACCTGCATCGTCCTGCGCACCGCCATCCACAAGGATGGCAGGCTATACGTGCAGTCGGGCGCCGGCATCGTCGCCGACAGCCAGCCCGCCCTCGAACAGCTCGAATGCGAAAACAAGGCGCGCGCCCTTTTCAGTGCCGCCGAGGAAGCGCTACGCTATGCCGGCGAAGCAAGGATCGGACAATGAGCCGGGCTATGGGAGATAGGTTTCGATGGCGGGACTGGTTCTGAGTTCCGAACCTGTTTCCCTGGC